>NZ_JAMTCC010000002.1:0-227973 GCF_025370265.1 Shewanella septentrionalis
CGAATTGATAAAGCCCTGTAAGGCTCGCAGTGGCATAGAGAAAATACGCTTAACCATCAACGCAGTGGTAATTGCTAAGTCGCTAAACACACGAAGACGACCTTCTTAGGCTGCTCGACCTTGGCTTTCCACTTAGCAATTGCATCCTCATCAATTCAGAAGGTAAGCGAACCGTGGTTGATTAAAGCTTGGTTGTATTGCTTCCAGTTGGTTATTTTATAGCGAGGTTTTGACACGGTTGATGGGTAAGTTGATAGGCGATGCCGATCAGATCAGCAGCTTCAGATTTAGTTCAACCTATGTAAGAAACAAAGCTCATAATATCCACTAATTCAGATATAACGAAGATTTTTAATCTTCCTATCTTACATTGACGTCTTATGAATAACGACTAATATAAGACAGATGAGACACTCATGAGGTGATGCGATGCCAATACCAGTCACAATTGCTGATGATTCTTTAATGTCCCGAAAAGCGGTAAGACGAGCTCTACCTGAGGGCTGGGATGTTGAAATCACTGAAGCATGCAATGGAAAAGAGGCCCTAGAAGCAGCTAATTCAGGTAAGGCTGAGGTACTATTTCTTGACCTGACTATGCCTGAACTTGATGGATTCGGAGTGCTTAAATGTCTTCATGAACAACAATCAAAGACTGTTGTGATTGTGATAAGTGCAGATATACAGCCAGAAGCTAAATTGTTAGTTGATTCCCTAGGTGCTTTTCGTTTCTTACAAAAACCGTTACAACCCGCACAGTTAAGAGAAGCACTTTTCGATGTGGGGCTAATATGAACATGTTGCTATCCGAAGAACAGCGAGACGCGCTGCAGGAATTGATGAATATTTCCATGGGGCAAGCAGCTAATTCACTTGCTCGTTTAATCGAAGCGAAAATTACACTATCAATTCCTAAAATTAGTGATGTTACTCCTGAACAATTTGTCTCTATGCTATCGGACAATGAAATGTGGTATACACGCCAATCGTTCTTAGGCAGTATTAAAGGTGAAGTTATTTCAATGCTATCTAAGCAGGGCTGCGATGCGATTGGTACATTAATGGAGTATGAACTGCCACTAACTCAAGGCCGGTTAAATGAATTGTTGTTAGAACTAGCCAACATTTTAGCTGGCGCATGTTTAACAGGATTTGCAGAGCAACTTTCATTAAACGCAAAGTTAAGTATGCCGACAATGTACAATGCAGCCAGCCAGCATTACCACTATAGATGGGCAAGTACTTTAATGATGGAGGTTGAGTTTAAAGTGGAAGTAAGTCAGTTTGACTCAAAAGTTGTGATCTGTTTGGAAGAGGCATCTGTTCAAACTTTAATAGCGAAACTGCAGCAACTGCTGGAGTAATTATGAGTCAGTCACAACTATTACAGAAACTTGCATCGCGCTTACCGCTAGGGATCTGTGTGGTTGATGAGTGTTATCAAATTATCTACTGGAATGAATTTTTTACTGATAGGTTACCTTCCGATAAATCTAAGACGCAAGACATTAATCTACTCACATTATTTCCTGATGCTGCAAAATTTCTGCAAAAAAAAATAAATAGTGTTTTTGTTCTTAATAATGCGAGTTTTTCTTACTGGGAACATCGTCCCCATGTATTCGACTTTAATAGTAGTCGGCCTATTACAGGTGAAGAAACGGCAATGTACCAAAATATTGAGTTTTTCCCCCTTGATATAGAAAATAACCAAGTTAAAACGGTTTGTTTAATTGTTCAAGATGTTACAGAGCTTGCTAGTTACTACCAGGCGCAAAAAAGTCTCTCTGAGCAACTTGAGCAAGAGCATACTGCATTAAGTCTACTCAATAAAAAATTAGAAGCGGCGCAGAATCAGTTATTACAATCGGAAAAAATGGCCGCAATAGGTCAGTTAGCCGCAGGTGTTGCACATGAAATTAATAATCCTATTGGTTTTGTTAATTCAAATTTGCAAAGCCTACAGGATTATAGCGTTAAGCTATTGAATTTAATTAATTTCTATCAAAAAATGACGCGAAAAATTGCTTCCCCTCCATATTTTTCTCTTGAGCAAGATATGCTTAAACGTCATCAGTTTGAGTATATATGTACTGACTTACCCGATTTGATTAATGAGTCAATTGAGGGGCTAGATCGTGTTGCCGTGATAGTGAAAAGTCTTAAGTCGTTCTCCCACGTAGATAGTAGCGAGTGGCAATATGCTAATGTAGTAGAAGGTATTGAAAATACTTTAAAAATCGCAGCCAATCAAATTAAATATAAAGCAGTCATTTTGCGCAATTTCCAAGATAATTTACCGGAGTTGTATTGCCAGCCGATGCAGTTAAATCAAGTCTTTCTCAACTTATTAATTAATGCGGCACAGGCAATAGATGAAAGAGGCGAAATATTAATCGACGTTAGTGCTTCCGATACTGAGTTTATCATTGTAATTAATGATAGTGGTTCAGGTATAGCAGCCCAAGATCTTCGCAAGATTTTTGAACCTTTTTATACGACTAAACCCGTTGGTACTGGTACTGGTTTGGGGTTGTCGTTGTCTTACAGTATCGTTCAGAAACACAAAGGTGAAATTAAGGTCGCTTCAGTTGTTGGTGAGGGTACTACTTTTACAGTTATTTTACCTATTTTATCTCCTGAGAATGTCACATAACTGAATATTTTCTAATGCATAAATCACTTACTGATTTTACATTATTTCTTTAAAAGTTTATCTATTTCCATTGATAAATCATGAAGTTCATGTTTTTTTATCATTCTCTCTTTAAGTAGTTTTTGAAGGTTGGCTGCACAAATGGATATTGTGGTAAGCCCCAAACAAGCACTTGTACCTTTTAGTTTATGTAATTCGCGCTCTAAATTGTTTTTGTTGTCATTGTTTATAAGTTGCTCAATTAGTGATAATGCCTTTGGTAGTGTTTGCAAGTATTCAGCTTTCAATTCGTCTTCTGCTTCCTCATTTACAATTTCCTCAAGATCTTGCTTGTTATTAATATATGATTTAATGCTTGATATTAATTGACTTTTAGTAAATGGCTTTGCAATCGACTTATTAAATAGGTTTGGTTGGGGGCCATCTGTATCAAGAATGTCCGCACTCAGTGATAATAATGGTGTGTTTTTATTAAGCTCTCGAATTATTTTTGCTGCTGACAATCCATCCATAATGGGCATTTGTTGATCTAAGATAATCAAGTCATAATTTTTTTGCTGTGCTAATTGAATGGCTTGTTGACCATTTTGACCAAAATCGATAGCAATCTTTGTATCTTTTAGATAAAGAGAAATTAACTCTCTAATATCTTCGACATCATCAACAATCAGAATGAGATGACCACTCCAGTTTGGTATGGTTGATACTATTTCGATGTCATGTTTATTTATGTGCACAGCGTCTTCAATGATTTTATTTTTAGGAAGGGTGACTGCAAAGCATGAACCAATCCCAATTTTACTTTGCATCGTGAGCTTGATAGACATTGCATCGGCTAATTGTTTACTTATGAATAATCCTAAACCTGTTCCACCATAATCGCGACTTGTACTAGAGTCGGCTTGTGTAAAAGCTTCGAATAATTTAGATGCTTGCTGATCTGATATTCCAATTCCTTCATCAATAATGGCTATGTATAATTCATTTTTGTTTGTTATGTTTGCGATTAATTTAATTCTACCTTTGACAGTAAACTTAATAGCATTGCTAATAAAGTTTAATAGTATTTGTTTAAGTCGGTAAGGATCTGTCATGACATATTGAGTTTTAGCAATATCAATATTGACTTCAATTTTTAATTTTTTTGGCCTAGCTAATACTTCCATAGACTCACTAAGGCTAGAGAGAAAAGGATAGATAGCGACTGCTTGCTCAGCAATGGTCATTTTGCCTTCATCAATTTTAGCTGCGTCTAGAATGTCATTAATAACATTTTGAAGATGTAAAGTATTTTGCTCTATTTTACAAAGAGCATGATACACGTCCCCTTGCGTTTTTGGTAAAATCTGTTCAGTGAAGCCTTTTATAATAGTGATTGGTGTTCGTATCTCATGACTCATATTCGCAAGGAAACGTGTTTTAATTGCTGCTAGCTGATTAGCTTTATCACGCTCTCGTTCTAGTTCTTTTGTGCGATGTTCAACTCTTTCTTCTAATTCTTCATTAAGAAGTTTAACGTCATTCATTGTCGATATCATAGCATGATGAGCTGTAGCAACCCTTCGTTGCATATTAGCAAAACTATGAGCTAAGGTATCAATCTCCAGCGCTGATTGCGTAAAAGTTAGACTGTTATTACTGATACTTTTACCATCCCATTGCTGGGTGTAATAGACTAATTCTTCTAGAGCCTGTGTATAATTTTTTAAAAATTCATTCGACAATCTAACTGATGCTTCTAGTATTAATGTGATTAAGGCAAGAGCAAGGGCAAAGTAAATAGAGAACTTTATAACAAGATCATTAGTATCAATGAAAAAATAAAGACTCCAACCGGTCAAGCCAATTTTTTCATTGATAACAAGATGGTAAGCACCTTCACTAAATACAATTGGCATTAGAGGATTAAATACACTTTTACTTAGAAACGTGTCCATCATTGGTTTGCTATCTTTTGGACGGTTCCAAATATTACCAACATTTCCGCTGATGTTGTTTCCCCAGACTTTATTTCCTGTGTTATCAATTAGTATTCTATGAGATATTTTATCATTGCGTTTATCAAATACTTGTAGTAAGTAATCAAGCTTAACTGCAAGCTGTAAAATACCATTGAAATTATTGTCAATGATTATTGGTGTACTCACTGCAAATAATTGGTCATCTCCGAGTGTTCTTCCTCTAAATGTATCACTAATATAAGATGAGTTTGTTTTCTTTGCTTGGTTAAAGTATGGGCGATCTGCGACGGTCACTTTGGTTAAAGGTTCATTATTAGCATCTCGTTTATAAAACGCTTTAATGAAACCTTTATCATCAGTGACAAGTGATGAAATAAATTCTGGCGACTGTTCAACAAGTCGCTTTAAGGTAATTGTAGTTAACTCTGTATTTGCTGTTTTTACGACGGTTTCAACTTTTATTTTGTAGTCATTTAGTTTTAACTCAATTCTCTCTCTTAGGGAACTTGTTTCCTTTTGATAATGAAATATTTGCTTAACAAGTTCTAGGCTTGTTATTCCATTTAATCCAAGCGTAATAAGTAGTGTTGCAGGAATGGCTGTATATAATCCAACTCTAAAAGATAGTTGATGCTGTAATGATTGCTTTCTTAATTCTTCAGCATTAACATATAAAGCGAGTAATAAATGAACCGCTTTAATGCTCCAGAAAAATAATGCCGTAGATAGCGATGTAAATAGAATTAAAAATGTTAGGTTGTCAGTTATAACTTCAGGTAGTAAAACTTTGTTGGTTAAAAAAGCTACTAAAAAGTAAATTGTTGATATTCTAATTATACCGTAATTAGTATTTTTTATATGAATTCGGAATAGAATTATTTGGATAATACTAAGTGCTATTGCAATGTCGGATGGAAGTGGGTATACAACAAAGGCGAAGCATACAATTGCCCATAGAGGACCTAAACGAGCCAATGTTACTAATATTGCAACATTGCCAACACATAATGGTACTGCTATTGGGAATGATACAGCAAATGAATTTGCAATAAAGCCAATAATGATACAATAGAGTAAAAATAACAATCGATGCTTCTTTATTTGTTTATTGTTATTTTTAATTGTCGCTAACATTATTATACTCCGGCAAACTTATGACAAATTTAGTTCCATTTTGACCAGTGTAGTCAAGTGCAATATAGCCATTATACTGTTCTAGTATTGCTTTTGAGATTGAAAGCCCTAAGCCTGTACCTTTTCCAACTTCTTTTGTTGTAAAAAAAGGCTCAAAAATATGAGGGGTATCATTCTCATTTATTCCGCAGCCATTATCTGAGATTTCAATGTTTATCCAGTTTTCACGTTTGCTCGTGTTAATTTCAATTAAGCCTTTTCTTCTTGTAATTGAATGATGCGCATTATTTATCAAATTTAATAACACCTGATTTAGTTGAGTAGTGTTCCCCTGGATGAATGCGTTCTTTAAGTAGTGAGTTACGATTATATTTGCACTTTTTTTTACTTCAGTAGTTGCTATTTTTACGGTGTCATTTATTAGGTCTATGATATTAATTTCTGATATGGAGCTTTCATCTGGGTGTGAGAAACTTCTTAGGTTTTTAATAATTTCTCGTGCGCGCCTGGCACCTTGTAAACTTTCGTCAATAAGTTCTGTGCTGTCCTTTAAAATAAAATCTATATTGTTTTTTTTATGATGATTAGTTAGTTCTGGATAGTCATTGTAAACTTGAGTTATAAAGCTGGCGATGTCTTTTAAATATAACTCAAAAGTATTTAAATTGCTGTATATAAAGCCAAGTGGATTATTTAGTTCGTGAGCAACTCCCGCGGCAAGTTGGCCGATTGCAGCTAGTTTACCTTGCCTTGCCATACTTTGCTCAATACGTTTTTGTTGTGAAAACAAAGTGTCTCGCTCTGCAGCAACATGCTGATACTCTATAAGTGTTAATGTACTGGCGATAAAACTGCTGTAGTTTAACATCACAGATTTAGCTTTCGTACTAAAACCATTGACGTGATTTATTATTAATATTATGGCATAGCAGCGACTGGCGATCTTCACTGGCTGTATTAATGCTGATTCTGCTATAGGTAATAATTTTCGCAGTGAGTTAGGCCACTTCGATGTTAAGTTCAGATCAAAAAAAAGGGCTGGCTCACTAAATATGCTTTGTTCCGGTTTGGTATCTAGAGCATTATCAAGTTGAAAGTCTTGTCCTATCAGCATTTCATCTGTGCTTGATACAATGGAAAATCCATCACTATTATGATTGCAGGTGATTAATAGTTGTAAGTCGGGTTTTAATTCCTGGTAAATTAATTCAAACAGGCAGTAGAAGGGCGTAGATTGCTCACTATGATTGGTAAATGCCTTTAGGGTTTTCAGCATTAAGCTATTGAGCTTTTTAAACTCTAATAGCTGTTGATTTTCTACCTTTAATTGCATTAGCAATTCATGTTGTTGTTCAGTTTTACTCATTCGGATGTCCAAATATCACTGCCGAGATCATCAGGTTGCCATGACGATTCACTCCATCGGCAAATTGACCTTGTTCACCAAAGGTAAATGCACCAATAAAGGGGACATTGTTTAATACGGTTTCAATCCCTTGTCTCACTTGATATGTTTCATCTTTAATCGCGAGCATACAACCTGCACAAAATATCACAATCGCGGCTAACGGTTTACTGTCGTATAAATCGTGTAATTGTTGGGTCGCAAAGTGTGTTACCGTTTGTGCACGTTGGATTAAGAGTGCTGGGTTACCATGCATAAATGTTAGATGCTCTCCTTGGTTTACCTCTGAGAACAATTCCATCGTACCGTCCTTATAGATAAATGCAGGATGGCTAAGTAAGGTCATTTGCTCATCATTATCTAAAATCACCCGTCCTAGGGGATTAAAGGTACTTTGCGTGAGTACTGGGCCTGTCATTAGAGGAGTTAGCATCTTTTGCGCTCGCCATTGATTATAAACACTGGCTGCCGGTTGGTTGTCTAACGTATGCAATTTTCTTCCACTTGCACAGGTAACTGTCGCTTTATGTTCAGTCGTTTCATAACCACTGCTAAAAAAATAATTTATCGGTGTTGATGGAAACAGTACCGCAATAATAAAACCGGTCGTGATAGTTTGATGTCCATCGAACATACACCATTTACCTGAAACATCGTTATCGGCAGCCGTGCCACCAAACACTGGGACATTATCGCCGATCACTTTTCGTATCCCTGCAATTAACCCTTCTTCTAGTCCGGGTGATTGGCTACACCAAATAAACGTCGGTAATTCACCAGATCTATTTGCAGAGCTTAGAGCTTGAGCTAGCGCTAGTTGACTGTCTTCAATGATCGTCTCAATTGAACTTTGCTTACTTGCAACGCCGTAACTCCCTTGCGGGTCAAAAAATTGCAAAATAGCTAAATTATTATGATTATTTTCAAGAGGGATATCGGAAAAGGCACTAATACAGGAACTTGTTGCAACCCAAAAGTTTGCTACACGAGTGGTTTCTGTTGCCTGTGATAGTTGAAGAATGGCGTCAATATTACCGAATGCGATCGCTAATTGAGCAGGTGTATCCTGTTTGATTGAGCTAATTTGTTGTTGCAACATGTTAGCCTCAGTCGCATTTAAAAAGTGCCGCTGGATCTTCATTCCACGACTCCTTACTGTTTGCCAGTCTAAGTGGTTTCTATTTCAACGAGTAATTGCTCCTTATGTTTTAGTTGATATTTTGATAATTTATCAAGGGAAGCTGGGGTGAGTACATGGCCTTCAGGCAACAAAAGTATATGTTTTAGGTTGTATAGATTTTGTTTTAATTTCATTCCAGCTTTCAGCGCACGGACTTCAATCCCTCTACGAGCCTTATTGGCGATATCGACATCTTCAGAAGCAACTAAGATAGACAATATATTAACGATTACAGGATCATAATAACTACCTTGGCGGAGTTTAATGGCCTCAAAACCATCGAGCATACTTTTTTTATCACCATCATATCGCCCCTCTACGTGTAACCAAAAATCTCTCGCCACCGCTAATATTCTGGAACCTAGAGGGATATCTGTTCCAATTTTTTGTATCGGCTCGCCTCCACCATTATAGCGTTCTAGTTGATTAGCGATGATATGTGACATTTCGCTTAAATGCTGTGCAGGTAATAGGATTTCTTCAGCATGTAATGGGTGTTCATTAAACAAACGGCGTTCACGATCATAAAGATCGGTGTAAGCGGTTTCGGCGATTTTGGTGGGAAGTGCTATTTTGCCGATTTCTGAAAATAACCCTGCTTTTGTAATAGTAACGACCTGTTCAGGGGATAATTTTAATGCATTGGCTAGATATTCACAGGTGGCGCTTATTTTACGAGCGAGTTCACCACTGAGAGGGGGGTAACTTACGATGATGTTATAAAGCACTTCTAATGTAGCGGCCTCATCCTTTTGCCTTTCACTCGCTAAATTTTTAAATTTTAAGAGGGTTTGTTTGAGTTGTTCAGTGCGTTTTTGTACCGTTTCCTCAAGGGAATTGTTGAGTTCTTTTAACTGTTTATTTTGTGCCGCGACTTTGGCGGTGAGTTGCTTGTTTTGACGAATTAAGTGGAATAGCGCTAATCCTTCATCAACCACAGCTAATAACTCTTGGTTGTCCCAAGGTTTTTGCACGTATCGGTGGATTTTTCCTAGATTGATCGCCGAGACAGTGGAGGCTAGGTCGGCATAACCAGTCATTAAAATGCGGTAGGCATCGGGTTGCAATATGGCCGCTTTTGCAAGAAATTCCGCCCCCGTCATATGCGGCATACGCATGTCAGAGATAATGACATTGACTCTATGCTGCTGCATTAGTTCTAAGGCTTGGCTGCCACTATCTGCCAGTAAAAGCTGCAAACTTTTACCAATGAAAAGTCGCTGCAGCGATTTTAGAATACTGACTTCATCGTCTACACACAGAATCACTGGCAGAGTGCTTTCAGATGGGGTTGTCATTAAGTCACCTATCGCATTTGTCCTATTTGTCTTATAGATTAAAATTATGCTATAAGTGCTAACTAAGCAAGAATAATCATGGGTACAAGAGCATGAAAACGCTCAGACCAAGCGACATTGCCCAATATTGTGATGTTCATCAACGCACTGTGAGTCGATGGATTGCTAAAGGTCAATTAATTGGACACAAGTTACCGGGAAGAGGTAACTATCGAGTATTGGTTGAAGACTTTATTAGTTTTCTGCATCAACAAAACATGCCAATGCCAGAAGATTTATTAACCTCAAATAATAATGAGTTAACTTCGGATAAAAAGTCTATCCTTATCATTGATGATGAATTATCGATGTTAAATGCATTAAGAAGAGCATTGCATTCAACACCTTTTTCGATTTCATCGGCGCAGGATGGTTTTCAGGCTGGGGTTAAAATTATCGCAGAAAAGCCTGACTTAATCCTCCTTGACTTGTCTTTGCCTGGCATAGATGGCTATGAAGTGATCCAATTCATTCGGCAACGACCTGATTTGGCTAAGCTTAAAATTTTAGTTTTATCAGGGCTTTCTCCTACAGAGTTAGCAGAGTCGATTAGACTAGGGGCAGATGATGCAATAAGTAAACCCTTTGATAATCAAGACATATTAGACAGAGTTAATATGCTACTAAGTTAGAGGTCATAATGGATAAATCTGTATTGTTAGTTGATGACGAAGTTGGCATTTTAAAAGCGCTAACACGCTTGTTAACTCGTTCAGGCTATTCAGTAAAGGTTGCCCAAAGTGGGGAGGAAGCACTTAACGTCTTACTCAATTATGACTGTAAAGTCGTGTTGACCGATTTTAGAATGCCCTATATGGATGGGGGTGAGTTACTCTCTAAAATCAAACGTTTGTATCCTGATATTGTAGGACTGGTACTTAGTGGATACTCAGATTTCGAGTCGGTAAAGTCATTACTTAATGCGGGTAGTGCATACCGTTACTTACAAAAACCTTGGGAGGATGAAGAGCTAACTAAAGAGCTTGCACATGCATTTATGCATTATGACCAGCAATTATTTCAACGCCAGTCCCAGAAAATGTTATTGGTAAGTCCAGATGCCTTACTCGAAATATCCCATCCTTGTAAAATTACGCAAGCTAATATCGCTGCGAGAAAGCTGCTAGGGTCAGCAGTGATAGAAGGCCGTTCATTTGATGAGTTCTTGGTTGAACCTGATAGGGTCAGATGGCAAGAGCAGACACTTACTGTTGGCCAAAGCATGTCGATAAGATTATTAAACCATACTGAATTAGAGGTAAGTTGTCGTTTAGCTTGTCCTTCAGGTGTTATTTTATGTTTAAATCCCGTGACGGATGTCGAGTTACTCAACACGGCATTTGAGCTTCCATCCTTACTCAACTATCAACAACTTATTTCGGTTATTAGTCAATATATTAACTCGGGTCATTCAGCGGTACTTGTTGTCATCAAAATAAGAAGTTTTGAACTTTGGAGTCGGATGATTGGGTATTCGGAAGCACAGCGAACCATTGAAGATATTGCATTACTGCTGTGCAACTCTATGGGGGCACAAGGACAACTAGCGCTGCTGGCAAATGAACAATTTGTGCTGTTTCTGCCAGATGTCGTATCTGAACTGGATGCCTTACAGAAGACTGCATCAATTATTGATCCCGTCACTGGTAAAGTGAATCTTATATCATCTAAGTTGGATTATGCTGTCAGTTACTGCCTTATCCCTGAGGATGGTGATGAACCTCGAACCGTACTGAATAATTTATTACTGGGTAATTTAATGATGGCTGAAGACCCTGTGCGAATGTTCATGCGTTATGATCAGCAAGCAATTGAACGGAAAAAACATCAAATTTCATTAAATCAGGCGCTATATCATGCGGTGAAACAACGTCAACTGTTCCTGCATTTTCAGGCGAAATTTGATTTTGCTAAATATAGTTTATCGGGATGCGAAGCCTTGATCCGCTGGCAGCATCCTGAATTTGGTATGGTTTCACCAGCGTTATTTATTCCTTTAGCCGAGCAACACGGGCAAATGGTTGATATTGGTTATTGGGTGCTAAAAACGGCTTTTATTACCGCTGCAAAATGGCGTGTCGAGGGAATTCATTTTGGCAAAATGGCAATTAATATCTCAGGCCGACAACTGATGGAGCCTGATTTTATCCACTGGATAAAGCATCATATTCAGCTCACCGGGGTTGAACCAACAGATTTAGAGTTTGAGTTAACGGAAACATTTTTGCTGAATAATCTTGAGGATTGTGCCATCACCCTCAAAGCAATTGCCGCGCTGGGTATTAGCATTGCGATTGACGATTTTGGTACAGGTTATTCCTCTTTAAGTTATTTGAGTAAACTCCCGATAAATGTGCTAAAAATTGACCGTTCACTTGTGTTAGATATTGAAAGTAATTTAAATACAGAAAGTTTAGTCGCCAATGTGGTTAGATTGGCACACGATTTGAACATGAAAGTGGTTGTCGAAGGTATTGAGACATTGGATCAACTCAATATTGTCAAATCCTTAGGTTGTGATGTAGTACAAGGATACTGCATTTCTAAACCGCAATCTGAAGAGGAGTATTTAGCGCTATTGACTTCTTTTGAAAGTCTTTCAGCCACAATGACTTAGGAGAGAGTTATGTTTAATGTACTCTTTGTTGATGATGACAGCTTTATGCTTAGAGCTCTCTTGCGGCTAGCGAAAAGACTGAGACCTGACTGGCAGTTTTGGACTGAGCAGGATGGTTTAAACTGGGCAAAATCTATTGCTAATGATGTTAATGTGGATCTTATTATCTGCGATTACTTAATGCCTGATGTTAATGGCGATACGGTACTTGTTGAGGCTTCAAAGCATTATCCTCAGGCAATTAGAGCGTTACTTACAGGTGACACGACAGAGGAAGTTGTATGCAAAGCGGGCAAAACGGCTCATTTTGTATTGAGTAAACCCTTCAATGAACAGGATATTGTACAACTTCTGACCTCAGTGGAACGGGTTCATAAATTGCCATTCTCTCATGACATTAGAGCAATGTTAGGGGCAAGTGCTTTGTTGTTACCGCAACCAGATATCGTACAACGTGTACGAAAGATGCTGCAGAATGATCAATCAGAAGCCGCTGATATTGTGGATCTTATTGCACATGACCCCTTAATTACGGCTAAACTCTTACAACTCGCAAACTCTGCTTTTCTAGGTTTTAGTCGTACAACACTTTCGATTGAAGAAGCGATTAAACGTCTAGGTATGGATTTAACCAGCGCGATAATCAGTTCTATCGCGATTGAGCAATCTTTAACGTCGATTATTGATAAGTCTGCACAAATAAGAATTAACGAACATGCTTATCAGCGGGCACTAAACGCTCAAAAAATAGCTAATGTGTTGTGTTTACAAAAGAGTAAGCAAGAGGAGTTATTTATAGCAGCATTGATGTCATCGATAGGAGAGTTAATTGTTTCTTCACGTATTTGGCAAAACATGTTTGCGGCTCAATTTGCTGATTGGCCACCCCAAAAACTGATTGTCGCTATATCTGCTTACCTTTTAACGCTATGGGGATACAGCGAATCCTTATGTCATACCATTTTGTCTAGTGCAGAGCCTGAGTTTAGTGATACAGAGCATAATCTTGCCTTACTATTATTCTTGGCTTGGTATGTGACAGAGCATCATGGCATAATGCCAGAGGAAATATTGGATAAGTTGTCTGATGATCAAATAAAGGCCTTGTTGCTTAAATAACTCTTTGTGCAGCTCATCCCTGCAATGTTTTTCGGTACTGTAGAAGAGGAATTTTCTATGGCTATATTTCGGTTTATCCCACCCTTGGCTTTGCTATATGTTTCCCCCACGCATTATACTGCCTGCGAGGCCAATTCCTATCTGACACTTTCAGGCGGCGTTGTTGAACAAATCCGTGAACTCATTGGCGTGCAGTATTCTGATCTCCTGACTCACCTTCAGGACGGCAATATGGGCAAATCATTACGTAAAATCGTTAATTAGAAGCAGTACAACCAAGCATTAGTGAGCTGTGGCTCACTCACCTCCATGGGCCGATATAAACAGTTGAATAGTCCAATGCTAAGTTTACGTAATTACAATGGGCAAGTTGCTTAATCGGTCAGAAGTCTTGGAACGATTAAGTTTTATGAAATGATTTAATCAACCTGAACTCGATGTATGGACTCCACCAACCTACAGTCGTAAGTTGGTGTCGACCAAAACAAAAGGAGTCCATACATGAGTAAGCCTACAATAATATCTCTCGACCTTGCAAAAAAGTCATTCAAGGTTAATCAACACCGCCCTTTCAGGCGATAATGCAGGGATCACATCGAACGCTTGCCTTGCGGTAGAATGCAAGGCGAATTTAGATTGTGATGGTATTTCCTGTTTGAATGGCTGAAAATTGTTCGCGTTCTCACCCCGCTAAGACTCTGGTCTATACAATAATTTGCGAATCTAAAAATCCAATCTAAGCTTACTTTACACCTTATTAAGTACTAGTAGGATGATATGAAGCATTCACTCTCTGCTTTACTATTATTGGCAGCAACACCATGTTATGCAGCAACCTCTGTCACGGTCAAAGTAGCCTCTGATTACTTATTTAATGGCGTAAGCCAAACTCAAGAAGACCCTGCCTTTCAAGCTAGTTTTGATTGGGCTGGAGATTCTGGTTTATATGCAGGAATTTGGGGCTCAAATGTCGACTTTGGTGAAGGCACCGATGTAGAAGCGGATGCTTATGTTGGTTATTACTTTGGCCTAACCGATGCTATCAATCTTGATATTGGTATAGCCCAATATACCTATCATGGAAAAAGTTTCAGTTCGGATTACAACTATGCCGAAAGTTATGCCAAGTTCAATTATGCCAATACCAATCTGAATTTTTGGTACGCCTGGGACTACTTCGGCACTGGTGCAGGGCATGCAATTGTGATGGTCGTACAATCATTCCCTATTAATGACAATTTGTCCTTTGATATTAGTGCTGACTACTCCAAGAGCTTAGACAGTGATAAGTGGGAATGGGAGACCGACGATGACGCCTATATCCACTGGCGTGTGACAGCAAACTATTCTTGGTCTGGCTGGGACTTTACTGCCGGTTATGAAGATACAGACCTTGAGACCTTCGGTGAAAGCACTTTTCTGGTAACAGTTGCACGCACATTTAACTTCTAAAGAGGCCAATATGAAAGCTTTGGTATCAGTGATTTTAGCGCTATTTATCAACACTGCAGTTGCAGAAACGGTCCATCTCACGTCTTTATCTTGGCCACCATATTCGGACAAATCCTTAAGTGAACAGGGTGCCTCTGTCGCCGTGGCAAAAGCCGCCTTTAAAGCTGAAGGACATGAGTTAGTTGTCGATTTTTTCCCTTGGACTCGAGCTGTAAAAATGGCATCGGAGCCAAACTCCAAATACTTAGGCTATTTTCCAGAATACAAATATGACACCTCAGAATTTGTGTTTTCAGATGCCATGGGGACAGGCCCTTTAGGTTTGGTACAAAATAAAAATAAGCCGATTAGTTTTACTACTGTCGTGGATTTGGCAGGTAAACGAATTGGAGTCGTTCAAGATTATGTTAATACCAAAGAATTAGATGACATGATCGCATCGGGAGCAATCAAAGGGGATGCAGTCCCCTCTGACGATTTGAATGTTAAAAAAGTCGGCTCAGGGCGCATCGACGCCGCAGTAATTGACGCGAACGTATTAAAATACCTACTCAATACAGACCCATCGCTTAGCGAATTTAAAAATGCTGTGGAAATGAACAGTGTGATGCTAGAGGATAAAAAACTTTACATTGCGTTTCGTAATGATGCCGAAGGCCAAAAATGGCAAAAAATTTATAATCAAGGACTAACAAAAATTGACGTTAACAACATAATGTCAAACTACTTGAAGTAGGAGTTCCCCTTGATCCACTCCATCTTGTTTAGGTTAGTGTGCACCACATTGGGCGCGATGGTATTAGTACTATTGTGCTTCGGGGTTTATGACTATTCAACTCAAAGCCGTCAGCTAAGAGACAAGTTAAACGCTGAAATATCACTAGCGAAAGAGCGAATAGGACTATCCCTGCCCAATGCGATGTGGAATTTCCAAGATAAACTTGCACAAAAACTCGTCAATGCCGAAGTGACCTCGGAAAACATTGCTAAATTAGTCATTCAAGATACTAATGGTAAAACATTTGTCGAAACTCAGGGCCCCGCAACGGCAAATACTATTGAAGGTGAATTATTTTTTGATGATAACGGCAGCACAACCAAAGTCGGCAGTTTAAAACTCTATATAGATGAAAGCCACATTGACCAAGCTTTATTGGACTTAGCACTAGCCTCTGTGCTTAAGGTATTACTTCTAGCAGTGTTCTTAGGAACAGTTTTAACATTAATATTCAATAAATTAGTAGTAAAACCTCTGTTTGAGGTTGCTGATAAAATGACTACGATCGCTCAAGGCGAAGGGGATCTTACTCAACAATTAGTTGTTCGACGCAACGATGAGATTGGCCAACTTGCTGCCTCGTTTAATCAATTCGAACATAAAATTGCCGAATTGATTAGAGCGGTAAAACTCTCAATAGATGATTCCTATAATGTAGCGCAAAATATTTCTAACCTCAGTAGCGAAGGCTTTAACTACTTAACCAATCAGCAAGCTGAAACCGATCAAATAGCCATTGCAATTACCGAAATGGCATCATCGGCGGTTGAAATAGAAAACAATGCTAAACGTTCCTTAGAATCAGCAGAAAATGCAAAACTTGATTCCCATATAGTTCAGCAAGCTTTCGATAACTCCATTTCTGCTATCGAAAATTTAGTTGAACAACTCGATGAAGCCTCAGGTGTTATCGGATCTCTAGAAGAAAGTGTTCAAGGAATTGCATCGCTTCTGGATGTCATTCAATCTATTGCAGAGCAAACCAACTTACTTGCCCTAAATGCGGCGATTGAAGCTGCTCGCGCAGGCGAGCAAGGTCGGGGGTTTGCGGTAGTCGCAGATGAAGTACGCTCGCTTGCAAGCAGAACACAGGCAAGTACAGCTCAAATTCATGCAACGATTACCCTGCTTCAGCAAGGTTCAATGTCTGCAGTTAAGGTCATGGCGATCAGTAAAGATAAAAGCCATGAGAGTATGCAAGCTGCTAATTCGGCTAGTGCATCCATTCAACGGATTGCAGAAGCCATTACAGCGATAACTCAGATGTCGAGTCATATTTCTGCGGCAATTACAGAGCAAAGTATGGTTGCCGAAGATATCAGTAAAAATATTAATGAAGTTGTATCATCCGGGCAAAATAGTATGAGCAAAATTGAAAATGTCCAAATGAACTCTCATGATATGAAAGAACTCTCCATACAGTTAAAGAATAATGTCAGTATATTTAAAACCTAGTGATGACCAGGGCAACCGCATGAGTGTGCATTTTTTGCTCACAATGAATGTTGTCAGTATTGAATCACTTCCAATCATTCTTGAGGTGATAACATTCCGAACAAATGTAGTTTGATAAATACACTCAATTTGTTCGTAAAACGTTCGCGATCTCGCCCTGGTGATGACTAAGCTTGTTTAATATCGCTTCTTTAAATTGACCTGAATGCCTTTGATAATTCACTTGCTTTAACCTAACGCTTGCAAATTAATTGAGGCGACAACTATCCTGACACAGGGGGATATGCCTCTGAAAATTCGCCTAATACTTTGCTGACTGGGAATACCATTTATGAAAGGACGATGTTGGCGTAGCCACGTCAGTTTCAATGTACCGAACTCATGGCAATCAGCCCAACTTTGCGCGCCTGAGATAACCGCACTTAGAACAAGAAAGCAGATATCAATGACATCATGTTCTTGATTTATATGTAAACGACAATCAGTAATGTTTTCAAAATGTTTAAGCATTTAGGTGTTGAGACAAAGAAAAAGAGGGCTATTTGATCACACTAACGAGATCAATCAAGTTTTTTTATCTCTCTGTTTATAAAGGGAACGTATGAAAATCGATCGAACATGATCAGCCCCTGGCTGTCAAGCCGTTAGTCTTGCCTTGAAAAACAATTCAATAGCTGTATATAAATCAATTATTACGAACTTTGGGGAGGTTTCTAGCCGTTCTACAGACGAATGAAGAAAACTCAATCCGTTAGATACTACTGAGTTAAACCACTCCTCAGAACTCTGCTTTTTTTGCTTTATTTTAGCCACTTAAGCCTCCAAAAAATAACGCCTTCTATACGACTCTGCGCCGTATCTTACACCCATATAGTGCCTATTGGTTCAATTTACAATCAATAACTTAGTGACCATATTGAGAGGTTAGGCCACTAAGAGAACCGTAATTTCTAGAAATACTGAGATCGGATAACTTTTGGTAGTGCAAACACACATTAACATAATATGTATTTGTAAAAAATGATCAAATGTTGATCAGCTGGAAGACGGGTTTTCGTGACCGTGACCACCAGGTTGCCGTTAATTGTCACTAATTGACTGTTCGATGGTCATTCGAATAATGCTAGTTAAATCAATTGACAACAATTTAGGTAAAATAGAGAACGCGCAATAATCCATATCTGCACGGCCTGTCACGCCGGGGGTCGCGGGTTCGAGTCCCGTCCGCTCCGCCAAATTAATAAAAAGGCCTTACAGCAATGTAAGGCCTTTTTATTTCTATCTTTTTCATCAAATAATTGCAGCATAAAATCGCTGCAGCTTGCAGTCCATCGCTGTTGCGCCTTGGTTTCACTTAGGTCATGCAGTCTTCGATAAACTTTATAGCGTTTATGCATTTGCTGCTATTGTTAAGCGAAATAGATAATTCCCGAGCCATTATCATGCTCATGTCATCTATTTCATTAAAGATAATGCGAGCTCATTGTTTTCCTCACCTAAAGGATTTTTTATGGTTGAACAAATCACGGGTATGTTAGCGCTGATTGGAGTGTTATCGCTTTTTTGTCAATGGCTTGGTTGGAAACTACGCTTACCGGCAATTTTGCCCTTACTGCTCTGTGGACTCACCCTCGGCCCCGGACTTGGTTTCCTCAATCCCGATGTGATTTTTGGCAATTTACTCTTTCCGATCATTTCTCTCGGGGTTGCCGTGATCTTGTTTGAGGGCGCTTTGACCCTCAACTTTAAAGAAATCAAAGATCATGGTCGTATGGTGACGCATCTTGTGACTATAGGGACAGTGATAACTTGGGCTTGTATCAGCACGGCCACCTTTTATTTACTCGATTTTAGTTGGGAAATAGCACTCCTCTTTGGCGCATTAGTGGTGGTGACGGGACCGACGGTTATCGTGCCTATGCTTAGAAGTGTGCGCCCTAAATCCCAACTTGCCAGTATTTTGCGCTGGGAAGGCATAGTTATCGACCCCATAGGCGCATTGCTGGCGGTATTAGTTTTTGAATACATAACTGTTTCAGGCGATCCCACGACACATGTGCTCTATGCATTAGGCTCTATGCTTTCGCTAGGATTAGGGCTCGGCGCTGCGGCAGGTTACCTCACAGGGCAAATATTAAGACGCAACCTGTTACCACATTATTTGCGCAATACCGCAGTCTTGACCTTAATGCTGGGTATCTTTGTCGGCTCTAACCTATTACAGGAAGAGTCGGGTTTACTGACTGTGACCGTTATGGGCATTTGGCTTGCCAATATGCGCGGTGTGGATATTGCTGAAATCCTCGAATTTAAAGAAACCTTAACCGTACTGTTGATTTCGGCACTGTTTATTTTATTGGCGGCAAGATTAGATTCTAATGCCATGCTCGACTTAGGTTGGGGTGGACTGGGCGTTTTAGCGGTCACTATGTTGCTAGCACGGCCACTGAGTATTTGGGTTTCTGGTATAGGCACCTCTTTGTCGAGGGCAGATAAGTGGTTTTTATGCTGGATTGCACCGCGAGGTATAGTCGCTGCCGCGGTATCGTCATTGTTTGCGATTAAGTTAGAAGCCAACAATGTGCAGGGCGCTGATGCGATTGTGCCCTTAGTGTTTTTAATTATTATCGGCACGGTCGTTATCCAAAGTTTAACCGCGGGACGTTGGGCACGATTCCTCGGTGTCAAAGCCGATTCTGCCCAAGGTTTATTGATTTTTGGTGCTTCTAAATTTTCCCGTGAGTTAGCTAAAATCTTAAAAGCCAAGGATGTCAAAGTGCTATTGGCTGATAATAACTGGGATAACATACGCCTCGCACGTATGGATAATATCCCAGTGTATTTTGGCAATCCCGCATCGGAACATGCTGAAACCTATATGGATTTAACTGGGATTGGCCGCGTGTTGATCATTTCGCCTTATCGACAATTGAACCCTTTAGTGAGTTTCCATTTTCAAGATTTCTTTGGCACTAAGAAGGTCTTTGGCTTAAATAATACCGAGGTCGGCAGTGCGCGCCACCAGCTCTCAGAAAGTTATAAGCAGCGTTTATGTTTGTTTGGTGATGCCGTGTCCTATGCCAAGATAGCAAGCCTAATGGCGAGGGGCGCTCAGCTTAAAGTGACCAATTTAACCGAAAACTTCAGCTTTGAGCATTTCCGTAAGCGTTACGGTGAAACGGCTATGCCACTGGTTTATTTAACCAAGGAAGGTAAGGTCGTTGTAGTGTCTGGCAACGATACTGTGTTCCCGAATGGTATTGAGCTCATTAGCCTGCTACCGATTGAAGCCTTAGAAGAAGCCAAAGTACAGCAAGCGATTGCAGAGCGAGAAGCACAGGAAGCTCAAGAGAAAGCCGCAGCAGAAGCCGCTTTAGCGAAGATAAAAGCGGATGAAGAGGCTGAACAATTAAGGCTTGTACAGGCTGAAGCTAAAGTGGCTATTGAGGATAATACCGCTGATCCACTTCAAGCTGCAGATGAGACTTTAGCGAAGAGTTAACCCTGGATTAAAAAGGAGGCTAATGAGCCCAATGCCGCTCAGTTAAGGACATTGTTTGTCTATATTCCTAAAAAACCTGAGCCTGGAATAAGCAGAGCCGCTGAATAGGCATCTTTTCGGGCCTCTCTGCGTTGCTCTGTCTAACCATGGCTCGCTATGGCGTACGACAGAGCGCCTTGATATGCGCAAAAATCTGTGCATTCAGTCAGAAAATAGATTTTTCGCTTCAAGCTAATAAATTATATTATTGATTTGATTGTTAAATTTATATTTTTCGACATTCATTATCCCGAGTTCAGGTTAAAAAGATCAAAATCTGATAAGTTTTTGTCATCGGATTTTTATGTAACTTTTAAGTAGGAAAGTAAGTCATCGCTTCACACCACTGAATCCGCAGCTATTTTACTTTCTAGGCAATAGCTTTCGGGCGAGAGGTTATTTTGTAGATACGGTAGGTGTTAATGAAGAAATCATTAGACGATATGTGCGCCATCAAGATAAATAAGATCAGGAACATGAGGCTCAAGTCGTTGCAGATGATGTAGGTTCTTGGAACAGATCCTTCCAGGGGCGAGTTAAAGCCGTCTTCTAAGAAGGCGGATTCTTTACTTGATTCATCACTGTTACACGCTTAGGTTTTATCGTGATTAGTTTCTATGCATTCCATACCAAAGTTGACCTAGGGCGATGCCGCCATCATTGATGGGGATCTGTTTACTGGATAACACTTGATTGCCTTGAGCGCTGAGCTCGCTCAGGCAGTATTCCAAGAGGTATTTATTTTGAAATACGCCGCCGCAGAGCACGGTTGGAAGGTGTTTGTACTGGGCGGCATAGTCGCAGATAGCATCGCCTAATGTGTGTAAAAAGGCGCGGGCGATGGCATCTCGTCTGTTTTCCGTTAGCGTTTTTTCAGTCATTAATTCAACAGTCTGCTTGAACATTTCACTGCTGCGCCACTGGTCGACGTCAAGAGGTAAGTTAAGCGAAATGGCTTTAAGGGCTAATGCATCGGCGCGATTGGCTGCGGCTTCTATTGCCATGCCAGCTTGACCTTCAAATTGTGTAGTTTCGATTAAGCCTAAGGCGCAGGCGAGGGCATCGAACAAGCGTCCGACCGATGAGCTTTTAAGTGCGCTACCGTTCAGCCAAATTTTATATAAATTAGTTAAGGTATTTGGGCTCATGCTGCAGATTATGGGCAAGTTCAGCGCGATCACAGCATCAAGGCTCATTTGCTCGAACAATAATGCCAGTAACAACCGCACAGGTTGTTTAATGGCTTGCTCGCCGCCCAGCAGGGTTATAGGCTCAAAATGAGCCAGTCGCTGCGCTTTATCGAGCGTGGTTAATAACACTTCACCGCCCCATAGACTGCCATCGTCGCCAAGCCCAGTGCCATCAAAACTAAAACCCAATACAGGTTCTCGATATTGGTTAACCGCCATTACGCTGAGCACATGGGCATGGTGATGTTGCACAGTTAAACATTGGCTTTGGCTGGTATTGATGAGTTCTACACTCGAGTTTGAGTGCATTTCAGCCCAGCGCGATGGGGCATAATCTGGGTGTTTATCGCGAACAATGAGATTGGGCGCAAAATGATACAACCGCGCGAAGGTCGCTAAGGTGCGCTCAAAATACTGCTCGGCGCTGACACTGAACAAGTCGCCAATATGGGGACTTAAAAACACATTATTGCCAAAGCCTAAGGCGATAGCATTTTTTTGTTGTGCACCCACGGCCAAAATTGATTGGGACAGCGGTATCTCTAAGGGAAAACTTAACGGCGCATAACCACGGGCGAGACGCAGTACTTGCACCTCTGCAGGCGAATCCACGTTGGGCTGAATGGCTTGTACCACACTATCATCACAGCCGTTAATAATCGGCCGATTATGATCGACTATTGCATCTACAACATGGCTTAAGTGGTGAATAAGCTCATCACAATCTGTGATGATAGGCTCACCTGACAGATTCGCGCTGGTCGCGACTAATGGCCCTTTGAAGAGCCCTAACAGTAAATGATGTAGCGGTGTGTAGGGCAAAAATACCCCGAGTTTATTCAGATTGGGGGCGACAGCTAAGCTGAGATCATGTTCGGCGCGGCTGCTCATCAGCACTATGGGCCGCTCCTGCGAACTCAGTACTTGCCACTCAGCATCCGTACCTGTGACATAGTGCTGCGCCATCTGGATATCCGCCATCATCACAGCTAGCGGCTTGGCTTGGCGCTGTTTTCGCAGCCTAAGAGTGTTGACTGCTTTGTCGTTACGGGCATCACAGATTAAGTGAAATCCGCCCAGTCCCTTAATTGCCAGAATCTGCCCTTGGTGTAATCTGTTAGCCGCCGCTTTCAGTACCGCCAAATCCGTACTCAATTCAGGTGTGCTGAAATTAGAGGTATTGGGAATGATGTATTCCCCTTGGGGTGTTTTTAAACTGAGTCTGGGGCCACAAACTGGGCAACTGACAGGCTGGGCATGATAGCGGCGATCGAGTGGGTTTTGATATGCTTTGGCGCACTCGGGGCACATGTCAAAATCGGCCATGGCGGTACTGTGGCGATCATAAGGTAAGGCATTGATTATGGTGTATCTTGGGCCGCAATTTGTGCAGTTGGTAAAAGCATAGCCAAAGTGGCGATCATCAGGATTATGCATGTCGTTCAAGCAATCTTGGCAGGTACTTTTATCCGCCGATACTGCCACCTGCGCGCCTATCGGTGAACTTGGGTCATCGTCCTCATGGCTGTCGCTTTTTATAATTTCAAATGTGGTTTCGCTTAGCAAAATCGGCAGCGATGTTTGGGTGATATTGTCAATACGGGCCAGTGGCGGCGGGGTGGTATTGAGCGTTGTGATAAATTGCGTGAGGTTTTCTTCCGTGCCTTGCAGCTCAATGGTCACGCCCTTGGCACTGTTGAGCACTGTACCCGTCAGTTGAAATTCAAGGGCATAACGATAGACAAAGGGGCGAAATCCCACCCCTTGCACTATGCCAGTGATGTGCAGCTGACAACGCTTTAGCGCGGCCCCCTTGTGGACAAGGTATTCCAATGCCAGCCTGCGCTTTATCTGCAGATCACTGTGCTTTTTGTGGCGACTATTATGTCTATGTGGCTGCATGCGTTGTGACTTAACTTTTGGCCTCCTAATCATGGGTATTCAGTTGGCGCTGCTTAACATAAAGTGCGCCAACGGCTAAGTTATCGCCGTCTAAATCTAGACTACGATTGATCAATAAGGGGAAGTTTTTGCCTAAGCGTAAACTGATGCGTTTACACAGGGTTTCATTCGTTAATTCATTGCCCGCTAAGGCAACATTGTGCACGCCGATATTTAAATCGATATGTTCTAACCAGTTAGAAAGATAGTCCGCCAGCGAGTCTTGCATCGCAAAGGCGAGTTGACTCGGGTCGTCATTACCTGCGATACGAAAACTCAAGACTGTGCCTAAGGTTTTACACCAATTCAGGCTGCGGTGGGCTTCACCTTTGGTCAGGGGATAATCGATACGCGGGGCATTGGCACCGTGGTAACGCATGGCGGCGGCCATGAGTGTATCGCTGAGTTTTTCTTGGCTTTGCGTTTCTTCTTGGGGATTGAGGCCAATTAAAATGGCGGCAATTGCCCACAAACTTTGCAAGTTGTCCCGTCTGCCGTGAAGCTTTAGGCTCAGGAGTTTTAGGTAATCGTCTGGGAACAGGCTTTTAAACTTTTGTGCCACCGCTTTTTGTGGACTGCTGTCCAGTTGATGGAAGATTTCGTAACCGTTATCGGGCAGCTCGGGTAGTGCAAAGAAGAGTTCGGTGTCGCCTTTATTATCGCAGGTGACAATTTGACTGGCGTGGGTATGGCTTAAGTAAATGACCGCGGCATTTTTTGCTTGTCTGTGGCTGGTAAATTTACCGTTAAGTAAGGCACTGAATAACGCTGCGTCCGCGATGGTATGATTTTCGGTATCGCTAGTGTGTGGCGTGCCAGCATGTTCAACTTCAGTGTGAGCTGCTTCTGCGTTAGCGGCAAAGGTGTTAGCAGCATGAGTCGCTTCACTCGATTGAGCTAATACCGCTACACTCAGTTCGCCTTGATGGGAACGTGACCGTTTCGCCGATTGCCATTGGGCTTGATAACCGTGAAGACTGACTTTTTCCCTTAAGGGTTCTGGAGCGATAAAGTGCTTGGTTTGAGTCTGCGTTGAGCCTAAATCTTTGCTGGCAATTTGCGCCCAAGCACCATCGACCCACGCTAGCTTCGGCCTATTATGCGGCCCTTTAATGTAAACCCAATCGACCCCTTTTTGTCGTAATACTTCCCCGAGCACTAAGATCACTCTGCTGTAGGCAAAGCAAATGTCGTACAGTGGCGCACTGAGTTTGTCGTGCTCTTGCGTGGGTCTGGCGCAGATAAGCGGCTTTTCAATACTGGAAAGCGCGAGCACCTGTGCATCGTTCAGGCAGAAATGGGCGTTTAGCGTATTGGGATTACAAATTAACAGTTGTGGTCGCTCGCCTAAGGGCTGAGCAAACGGTGTCAGGCTGAGCTGCAGTTCATCGGCGGCCGCTAATGTCAGTGGGCCTTGTGTCAGCAGCCCCTGTGCCATGGCTTTTATATCTGACAAGGTTAAGGCTTTTTGCGCTGGCGTTAATTGTGTTTCGCCCTTGCAGCAAGGGCAGGCTAAATCTAGCGCGCCAAACTTCGCCGACTGATTATCGCCAATCAGCGGATAACATTGCTGGCAAAAAGGCGCGATGGCAGGACTTGATCCAGACTGTGAGTAGGGCAGTAAGGTTTTGCCGCCTTGGGGCTCGTCGATGACCTTAATGCCGGAGTCAATCAACCAAGCGGAAATCAAAAAGTCCGCGGCAATGGCATCGGCCAGTTGCTCGAGTTGAGTCTGCTCGCCCTGGGCTTCAATAAAGTAACTGTGCTGACTAAAGTCATGTTGTCCATCACAGCCTATGCTGATGTTCAGCGCATCGTAATTTAGGTATTGATTACATAAATGCGCGTACAAAGGCACCTGACGTGAACAGGTAAAATCGAATCTGATGTTTTTCATCTTCTATATGCTTTCACTAGTAGTAACGCCGCGTTTATAAGAGTCAGGGATCAGCGAGTCGATACTGTGCTCGGCAACACGCGTTGCAGTGAACCCAAGGGAGGCTAAGTGGGATAACAAAGTTGATTCCATTAACGGCACTGCTGCTGCGACTTTAGGAGTCAAGCCCAGCACCATAGGTTCGAGCACGGTTGGGGTGACGCCCAGCACAAAGGTCTTAGGTCTGTCGCCAACCATTTCCATCATATTGAGGGTTTGCAGCATTTCGACTTCATGGGCGCTGCCTTGCCAGTCGATTTCCTTCGGAGCCTTATCAAAATCGAAGAAGTAGACCTCGCCCGCTTCTACGCCATTGGCATTGACAGTATCGACCACGATTAAATAATCATATTGGCAAATAATGGGGATAAGTCCCTGAGCCAAGGTGCCGCCATCGAGCAGCTTCAGCTGGTGAGACTCATGGGTAAACTGATAATTATCAGCGATGTAGTTGACAAAATGTACGCCGATGCCTTCATCGGCGTACAGGACATTGCCAATACCGAGTAGCAATATCTTCATTGGACTCCTAGTGGTGTGAGTCTGGCTTTGGGTAGTCATAGCCAGAGACAATCGAGTCAACTGAGTTATGTTTGAAGCGTATCCCTGACCAAACCGCCATATAGACGTGGATAACCACAAAGATAACAAATGCCCAAGTTAAGTAGTGATGGAAAATCCTAACTTGTGCCAGCCCACCCATTTGTGCCGTAATCCAAGCGGCGCTGCCCCAAAGCATCCCACCTAAACCTTGGTGATACACATTGGCGTACAACACCAGACCCGTTATACATATCACGAGAGCGACCAGTGAGATTGCTACATAAGTCACAAATTGCAGCGGTCCATACACACCCGCTTTATGTAAGTGACCCATCCATAAGTAAGATTTCAGCTGAGTGATCCAGCTTTTTACACTCATTACATCGCGAAATGAGCGCCGCTCAATGTCGCTTCGACTGAAAAAATACAGGTAGAAGCGGACTAAGGTGATCGCGGTCAATACAAAACCGCAGATCAAATGAGCGAAGCGGATCCAGCCTTGTACGAGCACATCCGTACTTTCAGGCGCCACAAGAAACGGCCAAGCAATATAGAATCCGGTGATCACTAGCACTAAAATTGACAGTGCCCTGAGCCAGTGGAAAATCCGTATTGCCGGACTAAAAATCAGTGTCCGAATGCGGGTTGCAGAATGGTTCATTTTGCGTTCCCTCCCTCGATTATTGACCATTGGGACTGACACGGAACTCGCTCAATGCTTGGCCTTTGAAATCCATTACGTGTACAGAACACGCCATGCAAGGGTCAAATGAGTGAATAATACGTATCACCTCAAGGGGCTTAGTAGGATCTTCCAGTTTCAAGCCAATTAAAGAGGCTTCATAGGGACCCATTTTACCGTTGGCATCCACTGGACCTGCGTTCCAGGTAGTTGGTACCACGGCTTGATAGTTCTCAATCACTCCATTTTTAATGCGGATCCAGTGGCTTAACATGCCACGTGGCGCCTCAATCATGGCGTGACCTACATACTCTTTATTTGGATCAATATTGGGTTTTACATAGGTAGATTCATCGGACTGGATATTCGTCAGCAGCGCATCAAAGGTTTTTAACCCTTCTTGGGCGACGATAACTGTTTGTAACATACGGGCTGCAGTGCGACCTAAGGTGGTAAACAGGGCGGCAACGGGTAAGCCAGTACGAGCGAGCAGGGCATTAACTGAATCCACAACCACCTTGTTACCGCGGGCATAACTCACCAATAGGCAGGCGAGTGGACCCACTTCAACAGGTTCACCTTGATAACGGGGAGATTTCACCCATGAGTATTTGCCATCACCATCCAGTGTTGGCAGCTTGCCATAGACGGTATCGCGTTCAACAAACCCCGTGTAATTAGGGATCGTTGTACCGTCATAGGGATGTTGCGGTGCATCGGCGCTATACCAAGCATGGCTGACATCTTCGGCAATCAGATCTGGATTCACATCACTGACGCCAGCAAGGTCGCCATTCATGATCACGCCTTGATTAAACATGTATTCGCCATTGGCTAACACAAAGTCATCGGTCGCCATGAAGTTTTTCACGTTTACGCCGCCAAGCACGCTAGGTTCAGTACCAAAGGCTTCGGCCGCCATCACGATATCTGCTTGATAGGCACGCAGAATAAAGTCAGTCACGGTCGCATGTTTTTGCTTCCATTCCTGCAGGCGAGCAGGGCTCAACATGTCACGCACCGACGTCACACCACCAACAACAACGGATTGTGGATGTGGAGATTTACCGCCAAAGATGGCCAGCATTTCCGCCGCAACACGTTGTACTTCAAGTGCTTTAAGGTAGTGAGACAGCGCGATAAGGTTTTGCTCTGGAGTAAACTTATAGGTGCCATTGCCCCAATAAGCGTTCGCAAAGGGGCCTAATTTACCCGTTTCGACAAAGCCTTTGACTCTTTCTTGCACGGCTCTTAAATCACCTTCACCCGCGGCTATGGGCTTGTCTGTGTATTGCAGCGCAACTTGTGCAGCTTTGGCCGGATCGGCGCTCAGTGCAGACACCACATCCACCCAATCAAGACCGTGTAGATGGTAGAAATGCACAATATGGTCATGCATGTATAAAGAGGTTTGCATCAATGAACGTAAGTATCTCGCGTTCAACGGAATTTGAATTCCTAACGCATTTTCAACCGCTTCAGTACCGCAGCGGTAGTGGGAATAGGTACATACGCCACAGATACGTTGCACAATAAGGCCAACATCCATAGGTGTACGGCCCTTGAGAATGACTTCAATACCGCGCCAGAGTGTGGAGGATGACCAAGCCTTGCTGATGACGTTATTTTCATCAACTTCAACTTCGATACGTAAGTGACCCTCGATACGTGTGATAGGGTCGATAACAACGCGCTTGCTCATGGGTTATTCCTCCAGCGGTTTGGCAAAAATACTGGCAACGGCATGGGCTCCAATGCCCACCACAGTCGCGCCTAAAATCACCGCACCAATAGTATCTGCGGTCGCATCCAATCCATGGAGGAGTTGACGGCCAAGGGGTTTTTCAAAGTCGGCCATGTCATCCCAGAAGTTAGGTTCTGAGCAGCCCATACAACCGTGTCCAGCAAGTACTGGCCAGCTGGTGTGATGGTTAAAGCGCTCGGTAGGGCAGTTGTTGTAGGTGTAAGGACCTTTACAACCGACTTTATACAGGCAGTAGCCTTCTTTCGCGCCGTGATCGCCAAATTCTTCAACGAATTCACCGGCATCAAAGCGGCCGCGACGTTCACAGTTATCGTGTACCCGTGCGCCGTAAGCCCATTTAGGTCTGTTAAACATATCCAGTGCAGGTAATTTGCCGAACATGATGAAGTACATCAAAGTGCCGACTATGTTCTTTTCGCTCGGTGGGCAACCGCCTAAGTTAATGACGGGTTTACTGACCACTTCGTGCACGCCTTTCGCCCCCGTTGGGTTTGGATAGGCTGCTTGCACGCCACCAAATGCCGCACAAGTGCCGACAGAGATAATCGCGGCGGCGCCTTCTGCAGCATGTTTGATGATTTCTAATCCTGTGTGACCTTTACAGCCCACAGTGAGGAAGCTGCCGTTATTGGCGGTCGGAATTGCCCCTTCAACGGCCAGTAAATAGCGGCCCTTGTAGGTTTCGAGTGCATTTTCGAGATTTTCTTCGGCTTGCCAACCCGCAGCAGCCATTAAGGTTTCGTGATATTCCAAGGAGATATGATCAAAAATCAGCGAATCTAGATTGGGGGTATCGGTACGAATTAAGGATTCTGAGCAGCCAGTACATTCGGCCATGTGTAACCAGATTAAGGGTACACGGTCGGCTAATTCGGCAGCTTCGGCTACTAAGTTACTAAAAGGGAGCGGTAATGCGAGCATGCTCGTCACCATGGCACTCCACTTCATAAAATCACGGCGACTAATGCCGTGCTGTTGCATTTTCTCAATCAGCGATTGTTGTTGACGGGGAGCGAATTGGCGTAACGCATCTAAGCGCGCCTTTCCCTGTTCATATAGGGCTGCATGTGTGTCCATGGGTCAACCTTTTTTGTTATTTAAATGTAAATTGGTAAGGGTTTACATAATTGACAGGGTCAGTTTAGGCCGTTGGAGTGTAAAGATTCTTGATGTATATCAAGAATTTTCAAGAGATGTGATAGAACTGAATTTGACATTTAATTAACATGACGCAGATCTAATTTCACTTTTTCTAATGGGACAAAATGTCTCACATTTGCCATTTTGGATGAAATCGGTCACTTAATCGGCGCTCATGTTATTAAGGTTGCGCTGTTGAAAATGCCGACCTTAAGTGGGGGGAGTCTGTGCATACGGCTTAATTGGACTTATATCAGCTTGTTTAAGAAAACCTTAAGATTCAGTTAATAGATTCAAAGGTAATCGTTAACGCGGAATATTCTATGAAGAAAATATTGTTGTTACTCAGTTTAATGGCCGCTGGCGTACAAGCCGCGCCGTCGTTGGATCATCAAGTGTTTAACGCGCAAAACCAAGCTGTTTCCCTGAGTGAGTTTAAAGGTAAAGTCGTTTATGTCGATTTTTGGGCCTCTTGGTGTGGGCCTTGCCGTAAATCCTTTCCGTGGATGAATGAGATCCAAAAAAAGTATCAAGATCAAGGTTTAGCCGTTGTGGCAATCAACCTAGATACAGATAACGAGTTAGCCCAAGAATTCATAAAACAAGTCCCCGCCAATTTTTCAGTGCGTTTCAATCCAGAAGGTGATGTCGCGCGCAGCTTCGATTTGCTGGGTATGCCGAGCAGTTTCATGTTCAATCGCCAAGGTCAGTTAGTGCAGCATCATGTTGGTTTTTATGCCGATAAAGCCGCTGAATACGAGCAAGAGCTCGTCAGTTTACTGAAGGAGTAATTTATGCTTAAACCCGCATTAGTCGCAGTCACACTCATTATAGGTTTGAGTGGTTGTTCAAATTTAGGGGTGCAGCCGTGGGAGAAAGGCCAGTTGGCACGCGCTGATATGGCGCTCGACAGTGAAAAGCTCGATCTGGCGCTCGATGATCATATTTATTTTAGTAAAGAAGGCAGTAGCGGCGGTCGCGCCTTTGCCGGTGGTGGATGTGGCTGTAACTAAACTCTCCGTTGGTGTTATTTGCCCTTAGATGTAACGAATAGATGTGATGAGCAGATGTAATAAAATCTGGGGCGAAATCCCGCGGTATTGAATAGATGAAAGTGACCTACAGGTGTTGTCAGCTATGACCCAAAAAAAGAATCAAATAAATGCAAGACAATCGAAACAGATTGCGGGTGCGTTAGCCTTAGCCAGTTGTGGATTGTTTGCCACAAGTGGCCACGCGACTGAATTATCTAAAAAAGCTGACGACTGGAAGGTCGATGCCGCTTTAATGTATTACGGTGAGCAGGATAGAGTGCAGGCCGTTGAAGCCATAGGTACAGCGCAAAAAGCCTTTGGCGATGATAGCGTGCTGGATCTTAAACTGGTGGTCGATAGCTTAACCGGTGCCTCGGCTTCGGGCGCTGTGGCCCAAAGTACCAGCCAAACCTTTACTCGTCCTTCGGGCAATGGCCAATACAGTGTGGCAGCGGGCGATACACCGCTTGATGACACGTTCCACGATACCCGCGTTCAAGGCAGTGTTAACTGGGCCCAAGCGCTTAATTCAGACTGGAAAGTCAACGCTGGGGTCTATGGTTCAAAAGAATTCGATTATATGTCAATGGGGCTCAATGCCAGTATTGAGCGCGGTTTTAACAAAGACAACACCACACTGTTTTTAGGCACAGCTTACAGCTTCGATGTGGTCGATCCTGTCGGTGGACGTCCGGTGGATTTATCCTCCATGGCGGTTCGCGATAACTTCGCCAGTGAAGCCGCCTACCGCACCGCATTTGATGCGACTCGTCAAAGTGGCAGTGATAATAAGCAAACCGCCGATGTGATGTTAGGCATCACCCAAGTGCTCAGTCAGCGCTGGTTGTTGCAGGCCAATTACGGCTTATCGAGTGTCAATGGCTATTTAACCGATCCCTACAAAGTGCTCAGTGTGGTGGATAACAATGGCATTACTCAGGATCTCTTGTATGAAAGCCGCCCCGATTCTCGCTTGAAGCATAGCTTCTATGTGATGACTAAAGGCGCGTTGGATGCGGGCGTGGTGGATTTTTCCTATCGTTATAATACTGATGATTGGGATCTCACATCGCATACCTTAGAAACCCATTACCGTTATTACTTTACGGGCAATTTTTACGGTCAATTGCATCTACGTTATTACCAACAAACGGCGGCTAACTTCTATCAACCTTTCTTGATGGCAGATACACCATTGCCAGAGTTTGCCAGTGCCGATTATCGTATCGGTGATATGTCGGCTTATACGATAGGGATTAAATTTGGTCATCGATTATCGGGCGGTCATGAGATGTCGTATCGCTTAGAGTATTACCAACAGGATCCGAAAAATAACGGTACGACTATTCCTGGAGAGCTGCAAAACTTTGATCTGTTCCCGACGCAGAAGGCAATAACAGCACAGTTTAGTTATTCTTTTTAATACGAAATAATGCTACTGACTCAGATAGCAAGGCATTAAACTGTATGGGTAGCTTAGCTACCCATACTCAATTTACCCCTGAGCTTATTTAAGCTGAATGCCAGTGGGGTGCCATGTAAAGAGGTGATTTATGATGTCGACATCATCCCTAAAAACCGCACTTTATTCGCTGCAACGCCGTGATTGGGGTTATGTTGGCGAATTTAGGGCCATGGCGAGTCCCTGTGAAATACTCATTGCATGTGATCAACTTGATATTGCCGACGATATGCTGGATATGGCGGTCACTGAGGCGCTGCGTATCGAACATAAGTACAGTCGCTTTATTGCGCAGAACTATCTGTGGCAATTAAACCATGCCTATGGTCATAAGCAGCTTATTGATGAAGAAACCTGGCAGTTATTGGCTTTTGCCAAACAATGTTTTCAGCTTAGTGACGGATTATTTGATATCTCTGCAGGGCCGTTAATGGAACTGTGGCGTTTTGATCCCAAAGCCCAGTTGCCCGAACATGCCCGCATTCTTGCCGCGAAAGCCTTAGTGGGGTTTGAGCGTATCGAGTTTGATTCGCGCCATATTGAGATGCCATCGGGCATGAAATTGGATTTTGGCGGCATTGCTAAGGAATATGCAGTCGATAGAGTCGCCTATGAGTTGGCTGAATGTTATCCAGATATTCCTGTGTTAGTGAATTTTGGTGGCGATATCGCCTGTCCTGTGCCCAAAGTGAACCCATGGCAGGTGGGCATTGAAGATCCTCGCCATCTCGATCGCGCCGCCAGTGTACTGGCGATCAGTCAGGGTGCATTAGCGACCAGCGGTGATACACGGCGCTTTTTTGAAGTCGATGGAAAGCGTTACGGCCATATTGTCGATCCGCGTACTGGCTATCCCGTCGTCCAGGCGCCGCGCTCCGTGACTGTGTTAGGGCCAAACTGCGTGACCGCGGGAATGCTGGCGACTATGGCCATGCTACAGGGCCAAGATGCGGAAGCATTTTTACAGCAACAAGATGTTAAGTTTAGTATTTTCCGTTAAGGGTTCTTTTAAAAGGCTCTGTTAAGGACATTGAATGCGTATTATGTTGGTTGAAGACAATGAGTTATTAGCCCAAGGGATTTGCTTGAGTTTGGCAAAGCTGGGCATGCAGGTTGATCACCTTAATAGTTATCAGCAAGCATTACAGGGTGTTAAAAATGAAAGCTTCAGTGCCATAGTGCTCGATCTGGGTTTACCCGACGGTAACGGTAAAGAGTTACTTAAAGCTTGGCGTCAGCAGGGAGTGTCAATTCCTACAATCGTCCTGACCGCCAATACTGATTTTGACACTAAGCTCGAATGCTTAGACATGGGCGCCGATGATTATCTCGGTAAACCTTTTGATGTGCGTGAATTGGCCGCGCGCATTCGCGCCATCGTCAGACGCCAGTACGGGCTCGATCACAACAGTTTGATTATTGGTGCGCTGTGCATTGATTTAAATACCCGCGAAGTGACCTTTCGCGATCAAAATGTGCTGCTTTCGCGGCGTGAATTCCAATTATTGCTTGAACTCGCACAATCAGCAGGGCGCGTATTGACGCGCAGCCAACTGGAACAGTTAACCTATGGCTGGGATGAAGTCGGCAGCAATTCGATTGAAGTGCACATCCATCATCTGCGTAAAAAACTTGCCAATGAGTTGATCAAAACCGTGCGCGGAATCGGCTATACCTTGATTGAAATAAATTAATTCACTGAATTAAGTGACAATACTCACGTTTGTGGGTATTGATACCTCAGTCATTCGCTGAGGGTAAAACGTTAGGAAACTAAAGTGATTCGATTAAAGGGGCTGGATGTGTATTCACTGCGTTTGGTACTGACATTATTAATTTTGTCAGGTATTTCAGTGTCCGTTGCTGTCTCTAGCTGGTTGAGTACTCGGGATTCTAAGCATCAAATTGAAGAACTCTTCGATGCGCAAATGCTGCAAACCGCGAAAATGCTGGAGCTGTTTTATCACACTGAGCCCGGTGCGACGCCCCAGAGTACCGCGAGACCGCAAGTGCTCCACGTTCCCGATAGCCAGATCAGTTCCTTTGCCGAAAAAGCCGATGCCCTGAAACTCGCCTATGAGCATAAATTGGCGTTTCAAATTTGGAGTGAAGCGGGCGAAGCCTTAGTGCTGTCGGACAATATTGGCCATCAACCTATCACTCGATTCGTACAGGGTTATCACAAGAAAGTGTTTGAAGGTGAACTCTGGCATGTGTTCAGTTTTTTCTCGGTTAAAAATCATGTTTGGATTGTCACCGCTCAGCAGGATGAAGTGCGCCAAGAGCTCGTATCGCAAATCATGCACAACGCGGTTATCGTGCCCTTGATTGTGGTGCCTTTGACACTACTTATCGTTAGCCTATTGTTTTATCTATTGTTCCGGCCATTAAAAACCTTCGAAAGGGAGTTGATTGGGCGGGCGCCGAACGATCTCACGCCGCTGACTATGTCACTACCGAAAGAGCTCGTACCCGTTCGCCGTGCATTAAACTTATATATCAATAGCATAGCTAGATTCATTGCCCGTGAACGCCGTTTTAGCGCCGATGCCGCCCATGAACTTAAAACACCATTATCTGTGATTAAATTACATCAACACGGTTTAGAGAGCCTGATTGACGATGATCCACAGCAGAAATTTCATCTAGCCGCGATTGATGCTGGCGTGGTGCACATGAGTCATACCGTTGAACAGTTACTCGTGTTAGCGAGGGTGGATTCGATAAATGAGCTCAATGTGTCATCCCACGCTATCTTGCCTATGGTTGAAGATGCGCTTAATCAATTGATGCCACAAATCACCGATTATGAATGGAATATCGATATCGCGCCCCAGCTGACCGTGACTTGCGATCGGTTCTATCTGCTGCTCGTGCTAAAAAATATTATCGAAAATGCCTGCAAATACAGCCCGCAGGAATCAGAAATCTCAGTGTCGGCCCATTCACTGGGTGATGAGATTAGTATCTGTATCGCGGATCGCGGCCAAGGCATGACAGAAGAGCAGATTGCTAATGCCACAGAGCGTTTTTATCGTGTGAATGAAAATGAAGGCATAGGTGCGGGTTTAGGTTTGTCTATCTGCCATCACATCATTGAATTGCACCAAGGCCGTTTAGTGATAGCGCCTAGGGAGAAGGGCGGATTATCTGTGACTCTTTTTTTGCCGCAATAGTTCAGAAGTTAACATCTTAAAATAGATCCGCAGTTTAAGTGACATCACCTCAGTGGTTTTGATACATTTGCGTGAGCGTAATGGTGCGTTTGTCTGCTATTTTAGAAAAAATCCCTAAGTTTACCAACAGATTGGTTCGCTAATTGTGTTTTTTCATCTAAGATCATCCACACTAAGTTGAGACTTTAAAAAGTCTCATTTTACTTTCAAAAATGTAGCATTTGGATCACTTAACCTGCTTTTGTAACTGTGAAAGCAGAAATATGCATGATAATGTTATTTTTATATTCCTTTTAGGTATAAACTTATTCTCAAATAGTATTGTGTAGAAGGGGTTAACTGCATCTTTATTTATGAGTTTTTTTCTCCTTCTGATATCTTTCGCGATATGTAAGCAACTGTTTTTTTTCGCCCCTAAGTGAGGGTGAAAAAAATTCACTGTATACATAAAAAACATTGATTTCTTAGTTTATTTTTTAGGTTACCTATCTATGGTTAGCTTGTTGCGTTGCCCATCGTCCAAACCTTATTCGTCACTCATTTGTTCACTGACGCTAGGCGCTGTTGTCGCCCTGTCTGGTGTCGCGTACGCTGAAGAGACAAAACCCGCCGAGACAGTTCCTGTGGTAACTCCGCCGAAAGTGATTTCTCAGCCCGCTACAAAAAATCAAGTGAGATTCACTAAAACAGGCGCTTTCGATAGCGATACTGTGGTGAAGATTGCAAAACGTTTGGCAGCGAAACCGTATGTGGCCCTTAAAGACCCGTTACCCGCTGGCCTAGCAAAACTGTCATACGATGAATATCGTGATATTCGTTTTAACCCGACTGCGTCCATTTGGCGTGATCAGGGCGTGCCTTTTCAAATGCAAATGTTCCACCGTGGCTTCTATTTTCAAGATCTGATCGAGATTGCGATTGTGGAAGGTCAAAACGCAACGCACTTAGCCTACGAGCCTAAGTATTTCACCGCGGGTGAAGTGATTACTCAAGCGTTACCCAATGACGACATTGGCTACTCAGGTTTTCGCATTCATAACCAACTGAATACTAACGGCGTGTTTGACGAACTTATGGTGTTCCAAGGTGCGAGTTATTTCCGCGCTTTAGGCAAAGGTAACGCCTATGGTTTATCTTCACGTGGTTTAGCGTTAAAAACCGCCGATGCCGAAGGGGAAGAATTCCCAATATTTCGCGCCTTCTGGGTTGAACGTCCATACAATGACAGCAACCTGATTGTCGTGCATGCCTTGCTAGATAGCCCAAGTGTGGCGGGTGCTTATACTTTCTCTGTTCGTCCTGGTGATAACACTTTGATTGACGTTGAAGCGACGTTGTTTCCACGAGTTGAGCTGAGCAAAGTGGGTTTAGCACCCAGCACGAGCATGTTCCTGCACTCACTCAATGGTCGTCACGATACCGATGACTTTAGACCTGAAGTACATGATTCAGACGGTTTATTGATGTTAAACGGCCGTGGTGAGCATTTATGGCGTCCATTGGCTAACCCACGTCAATTACAGGTCAGTGCGTTTTCTGACAACTCGCCACAGGGTTTTGGTTTGATCCAACGTGAGCGTGATTATGCGTCTTACCAAGATTTAGAAGCACATTATGAACGTCGCCCAAGTCTGTGGATTGAGCCTGTGGGCAACTGGGGCCAAGGTTCTGTGGTGTTGACTGAAATTCCGACTGAGTCTGAAATTCATGACAACATCGTCAGCTACTGGAAACCTCGTCAGCCTATTCCTGCGGGCAGTGAATTCCATTTTGCCTATCGCATGAGCTGGGGTGATGAACCCGCGGCTAAAGTCGGTGCTGTACATGTGTCTCGCTCTGCCAGTGGCCGTGCCGATATCGCTAAAGCAACACCAAGACGTTTATTTGTGGTCGACTATCAAATTGAAGGTCCGATGACAGATGAAATGCCAGTTGCTAAAGTAGAAGCGTCTGGTGGTGTGGTCACCAATGTGGTGATTGCCCGTAATGCAGCCAAAAATGGCTATCGCTTAGCTTTTGAATTAGAGCCAGAAGATAAAGAACTTATCGAACTGCGCGCTGAACTCAAGTTCCCAACTCCTCGTCAGGTTGAAACCTGGCTCTATCGCTGGACGCTGTAAGGTTCATGACGGAGCAACATGATATGACTGTATCCGAAAACTCGGTACTCGAGACGGAAGTCCTCGTGGGTGGTAGTGCTATGCCAAATGAACGGCCTGGCGCTATGGAACCCCAAAATTTAAGTAAGATGCCAGAGGGATTCCCTCGCCGTAGCACAGTGGCGAATGGAGTACGTTCGCGTGCTTCGCGCCGCTTCTTAGTGGTTGGCGGTGCTTTATTACTGTCTTTATTCGCTATTTATGAAATGGGCGCGGTATTTAGCATTGGCGGAATTACGCCACTGGAATATCTCGTGTTGGCGTTATTTGCGGTCAACTTTTGTTGGATCGCCTTAGCGTTCTGTAGTGGTATTGCGGGGTTTTTAATCTTGCTGCGCAAACCGCGGGCAAAAGATCTGCAAGTGACTGAGCTGCATACTCGCACCGCGATCTTAATGCCGACCTATAACGAATCCCCAGACAGGGTATTCTCGGCGGTCTCTGTGATGGCAGAAACCTTGTCGCAAACGGGTCATGGTCATGCTTTTGATTGGTTTATCTTAAGTGATACCACAGATCCCGATATCGCCTTGCTCGAAGAGCAGGCGTTTTTGGTGTTACGTCAAGAAACCCATAAGCATTCGCGGGTGTATTACCGTCGTCGTCGTAAAAACGTCGCCCGTAAAGCGGGTAACGTGGCGGATTTCTGCCGCCGTTGGGGTTCGCGCTATGATCACTTGTTAGTGCTTGATGCCGACAGCTTAATGGAATCATCAACCATCACAGGTTTGGCTCAGCGTATGCAGGCCGATCCTGATGCGGGTTTAATTCAAACCATTCCGTCGCTGATCAACGGCACCACTTTAATGGCGCGTTTGCAGCAATTTGCGGCGCGCATTTATGGCCCCGTAATTGGTACCGGTTTAGGCTGGTGGGTACAAAAAGAAGGTAACTTCTGGGGCCACAATGCCATTATCCGTACCGAAGCCTTTATGACCGCGGCCGGATTACCCAACCTTAAGGGTAAGCCGCCTTTTGGCGGTCATATCATGAGCCATGACTTTGTTGAAGCGGCCTTGATTCGCCGTGCAGGCTGGAGTGTGGTCATTGCCTATGACTTACCCGGTTCATACGAAGAATGTCCACCGTCAATTATTGACTTAGCCGTGCGTGATCGCCGCTGGTGCCAAGGTAACTTGCAGCATTCACGTATTTTGCCGACCAAAGGTCTGCACTGGGTGAGCCGTTTGCATTTACTGACGGGTATCATGGCCTATTTATCATCACCTTTCTGGTTGATGTTGATTTTGACCGGTTTGATGCTAGCCCTGCAGGCGCACTTTATTCGACCTGAATATTTCACCGATCAATTTTCACTGTTCCCCACTTGGCCCATCATGGACTCGGATAGGGCATTGAGATTGTTCTACATTACTATGGGTGTCTTGTTCGGTCCTAAAATATTCGGCGTCTTGTTATTGCTTAAAGACGGCGAGTTTGCTCGTAGTGTGGGTGGCCGGATTAAGGCAATATTCAGTGTTATTTTTGAGGTCATACTCTCAGCGCTGATCGCACCTATCATGATGTTTATCCATTGTGGTGCCGTGATGTCGATTCTAATGGGCCGTGACAGTGGCTGGTCGCCGCAACGTCGTGATGACGGCAGTATGCCTTGGATGACGCTAATCTATCGTCACCGCTGGCATATGCTGGCGGGTGTGATGTTAGGTTATGCAGCTATTTTGGATTCTTTGACTTTGTTAGCTTGGATGAGTCCGGCGTTGATTGGACTCTGGATTGCCGTGCCTATTTCAGCTTGGACGGGTTCTGTTAAAATCGGCGAAGTGTTCAAGCGTGCGGGTATTCTTGCGACACCTGAAGAGCGTAATCCTGCGCAGATTTGTCTGCAAGCACAGGAAGCGCGTGCCGCTTACCAAGAACACATTGCTGAGCCTTGGACATTAGCACAGGTGCTTAAAGACCCTGAGTTGATGGAATTGCATTTGGCTATGGTAGATAAACAGCCTTTGCGCGCAGCGGGGACTCCGATTGAAGCGATGGAAGCGATAGTGCATGTGAAAGTGCATGAGGCTCGTTGCCAACAGAGCGCATTAGCTGTATTGAATCGCCAAGAAATGGCGATGGTATTAGCGAATCCTTTGATGTTACGTAGCTTGCAGAAATTACCCGAGCAGTTTGTTGAAGAAGATCTGGTGTCTTTTTGCTAACAAATATCAACACATAGCCAACCATCATTAGCGCAGCGTTTGCTCGTAAATGGGTTTGGTAGTAATGAAAATGCCACTGACGACCTCAGTGGCATTTTTTCTTTTCATAATCTGCAGTTTTCCCCTAGTAATTCACTGATCCCCATGGAATAGTCGTATTACATGACTGACATGATCGCTGGTTTTCAGCTGACCTTAAATAGCGAAGGAAGTATTTATGGTATTGCACAAGATAATCCAGTATTTCCCCCGCTTTGTACGCGCATCGCAAATTAAACGTATGCCCATGAGTCGCTGTTTGGGACTGTTAGTGCTGAGTGTTATTGCCTGGTTTCCTATTATGTTAACGACGTTGGCGATAGCCGCCGACGAGACTCAAGCCATTTCATCTGATCCCAGTATTAGCGTACAGCCAAGCATGCGGCATGTGCAGCCAAGTACAGAGGGTAAAGCGGCTGAGCCCGATGCAGTCTTGCCACTTACGGCACTCGTACAACAGGTGTTGTTGCTGGATCTTGCAGGCGTTAATCCTGTTTTTGGTCTGCATTATCGTGAATTAACGCTATCACCAAATACCTTATCAGCGGCTGATGTGGCGCGGGTTAAAGCTGATGTGACGGGCTACTGGCGTTATATCAGGACCTTTGCGCAATGTAATAACGGCGCACTTGTAGACACAGTATTAACCGTTATTCCAACGGATCTCCAATATCAAAGGGTGCTAAAACAAGTCGCCCATTTAGTGCAATTGGATGCGACTGAGCCTTGGGAAACCTTAGTGTTGGATGAAAAGTTAACGGCCGGAATGAGCCATCCACTCCTTGATACCATAGCTAAACGTTTGTGGCGCTTGGGTGACTTAGCCATTGAGCCAACGACGAACCTTGTCTATAGCGAAGAATTGGTGGTTGGTGTTAAGCGTTTCCAACAAAGGCATGGGTTAAAACAAGACGGGGTGATTGGTAAGCAGACCATGTATTGGCTGAATCAATCGCCAAAGGCTAGGGCTGTCTTACTGGCTAAAAATACCATTCGGCAACGAGTGTTTGAACGTAAGTTGGAGCCAAGCTACTTGCTGATTAACGTGCCTGCCTTTGAAATGACCTTAGTCGATAATGGCACCACAGTGCTTAATTCCAAAGTAATAGTGGGCAAGTCTTCACGGCAAACCCCGCTGCTGGATAGCCAGATTTCCAGCGTGGTCCTCAATCCCAGTTGGCGAGTGCCAAGCAGCATTTTACGCCGAGATATCCTGCCGCAAATTCGGCGCAATGGTCATTATCTTAATGAACGCCAATTTGATGTGTATGACTATAACGGTCAATTGGTGCAACACATGCCAGAAGAATGGCAGGCTTTAGCTAGCACTTCGTTTCCCTATCAGCTAGTGCAACGCCCAGGGGTGAAGAATGCATTAGGCAAATATAAGTTCCACTTTGATAACAGTTTTAGTGTTTATTTGCATGGCACTTCTGAGCCAAGTCTCTTTAATAAGGATGATAGGGCACTATCATCAGGCTGTATTCGGATTGAAAAAGTCACTGAATTAGCTCAATGGTTTAAGGAACATTTAGTCAAAGATAAGCGTTTATGGGACAAATTAGCCCCAGATGTAACGCAGCCCCAGTGGTTTTCACTTTCTCAAAAGCTGCCAGTGCATCTGGTGTATTGGACTGCGTGGCTAGATGACAGTGGGCAAGAGCAATACCGTAGCGACATTTATCATTTAGAAGCTGAGTTGACGAATGCCGTGCCTGCCACGGTTTTAGATCTCAATTAAGATTTTGCACGATAAAGCAGAATTAAGATAACAAATTGAACTCGCAGAGCATTTTAAAATCGTGGGCAGAATAGGGTTGGCAAAACTTGATCTTAGGGCCTATTCAGTATAATTTGCTTGATTAGTGACCAAAAAGCATACAAAAGGTGATCATGTGACTTTGATATGTCCTGCCCGTAGGCAGTTATTGTTAGGCCTAAGTGGTGTGGCATTATGTTCTCTTATTCCCTCAAAAGCAGTAGCCAGTCGTTCAACCAAAGGGATCCGTGAGTTAAGTTTGTTTAATCGCCATACCGGTGAACGCGACGATGGCAGTTACTGGGTTGATGGTCATTATCAAAGTAAGGTATTAGACGATTTCAGCCATTTATTGCGCGATCACCGTCAGAATGTGGCAGCGCCCATGGATAAACGTTTATTCGATTTACTCTATTCACTTAAAACGACGTTGAATGTCGACGATGAAATCCATGTGATTTCTGGTTACCGTTCACCCAAAACCAATGCCATGCTAGCGAGCAACAGTGGCGGCGTGGCAAAAAAGAGTTATCACATGCGCGGTATGGCTATGGATATCGCGATCCCAAGCGTTAAGCTTAAAACCCTCAGAGACGCGGCTTTATCCCTAAAACTGGGAGGCGTGGGTTACTATCCTAGCTCTGGCTTTGTGCATGTCGATTGTGGGCCAGTACGACATTGGTAGCTTGAATGATTTGTTGTTGGACTCGTTGATAGAATCCTTGCTCTAGGGTTTGAGACTCTGTCAGGTAATGCCTCAGCAGCGGGATAAATTGCTGGTTAAGTTTGTTCATTTCTCTGTGTTGTTGCCAATCACAAATCAATAAACTTAAATGTTGTGAGAATTGATACTGTCTTTGTCTTTGTAATTCAATATCGACCGACTCAACAACCTGCATGAGTAATATTAAGCTGCGGTTTTTCTGTTGCGCACAAGCGAGCAATTCTAAGAATTTTAATTCGAGGGTATTTTGCTGGTAAGGAACGGTTTCGATAAGTGAGATAAGTTCACGGGCCAGTTGGCATGAAAGTCTGTTTTCTTGTTGTAACTGGTATAGTGCATGACGCATTTTTTGACACAGCAGTTATCGAAATTTGCCCGAGCTTATCAGGCTTCTTAATTTCCCAGTGTGATCTAGATCGCGTGTTTTTTGTTTGAGATCAAAGCCTTTTCTCAGCTGTAACAGTCAAGATACAAGTTCTTCAATTTGATAAATAGCTACCTTTTTTACTAACGCCGCGGCTTAAAAATTGGTGGGGTGTAGGATTCTTGTGTGCCTTGGGTATCTATGTTAGTATTCGCGCGCTTTATATGAGCCGTCATTGGTCGAAAATGTCGGCAACTTTTTACTCTAAATTTAAGTGAGAAACACATGTCTTACACTATCCAAGCACAAACCCGCACTGAAATAGGGAAAGGTTCGAGCCGCCGCCTACGCCATGCTGGTAAAGTTCCTGCTGTTATTTATGGCCAAGGCAAAGAGCCAGTTTCTATTGTTTTTGATCACAAAGATATCATCAACATTCAAGCTAACGCTGATTTCTACACTTCAACTCTGACTATCGTTGTTGATGGTAAAGAAGTGGGTGTACGCGCACAAGCTATGCAACGCCACGTGTTCAAGCCAATTATTGAACATGTTGACTTCGTTTACGCTTAATTGTCGTAACTGAAGCAAAAAAGCGCCTAAGGGCGCTTTTTTTGTGGCTGATGACCCATCCTAAATAGCATTGACACTTTTCAAACTCATTTTGGAGAGTGTAATGACTTCAACAATTAAACGAACTCAACGTGATTATTCCCTCGCTTTTAAATTGGCCGTTGTCGACCAAGTGGAAAAGGCGATGACCTATAAGAAGGCTCAAGACAAGTACAGTATTCAAGGGTTACGTAAGCATGGAAAACTGGATTGACTGTCTACATCAATGCAGGGCATGCAATGACTATGCTCACCCACTCACTCCCGAGCAAAAAGATAATACCGATTACATTAATTAGCTGGTTAGAATTGCCCTATCACTATTACTTTCTTCTGAATAAAGCTATTCCACGTTATGGAACACTGTTCGATAATGTCGCCACAGTCCTTAACGTAATGATTGTCAAGCAACATTTTGACGCAGTCGTTGTTATAGCTGCTTTATGGTATTCAATTCCTATGAATAAACAGAAACATGAGGATAGTGAGCTTCGCTGAACCTTGTTGGATGCGTCGTCTATATGACCAGCGCGTGGTGTGCCTATATGATGGGAAATTGGCCTAAAAGTATAAAACGCCCGATAAGGTTTATCGGGCGTTTAGGTAGAAATAAGTGTCAACTTATTTCAGGACGAAACATTTGAATCTTAATGAATGGATTACGCTGCGCGTTCCTGTGAAGTGGTAGAAACCACTTCTGGACGCAGTTCAGCTGGGTCAAAGTCATCAACGTTAATTGACTTCATACGACCAATTTCCGCTCTTTCTAGCAAGTTAATTTCATCGTCGCTCAGCACGCCCAGTGCTTTACCTTCAGCGGCTACTTTATCTAACCACATGAAGGGTAGACGTTTACCGCTAGCTTTACAGACTTTGTCATGTAGAGGCTCAGACGCGATGATGTCCAGTAGCGTTTGTTCTTGGATCCCCACAGCATTGTGCTCAGAGTTGGTCCAGAACTGGCCTTTACCTAGACGGTCACGGCTTTCACACGGAGTTTGCATAATCTTAGCGACTTTATGATCTAACACATCGCTTGGGCGTTTCAGTGGACGACCGAATGGGAACATCACCACGCGTAATGCGCCGCCAAGACCCATAGGGAAGTTATCCAATAAATCGTCAAGAGAGGCTTGTAACTTGTATAGCGCATCTTCAACCGCCCATTGCACTAATGGTAAGTCGTCGGTTTGACGGCCTTCATCTTCATAACGTTTCAGCGTGGCAGATGCCAGATACAGTTGGCTCAGTAGGTCACCTAAACGGGCAGAGATACGCTCTTTACGTTTAAGGTTACCACCCAAGGTTGCCATGGCTAAGTCAGAAAGCAGGGCAAGGTTGGCACTGAAACGGTTCATCTGTTGATAGTAACGTTTGGTTTTATCAGAATAAGGCGCGTTAGAGAAACGGCTTGATGTCAGACCTAACCAGAAGCTACGGATGAAGTTACTGGTCGCAAAACCAATGTGACCAAAGATGGCAGCATCGAAGTTAGCTAAACCTTGACCCGATTCGGTATCAAATGCTGATTCCATTTCTGCAAGCACGTACGGATGGCAGCGAATTGCGCCTTGGCCGTAGATGATCATAGAACGGGTCAGGATGTTTGCACCTTCAACGGTAATCGCGATAGGCGCAGCTTGGTAGCCACGGCCTAAGTAGTTATTGGGGCCAAGACATACGCCTTTACCACCGTGAATATCCATGGCATCGATAACGCATTTCTGCATACGATCCGTCAGGTGATATTTCACAATTGCAGAGATAACCGATGGTTTTTCACCTAAGTCGATACCTGTGGTGGTCAAAGTTGTCACAGCATCCATCAGATAGGCGTTACCGCCGATGCGTGCCATTGGCTCTTCAATACCTTCAAGCTTACCGATAGGCAATTTGAACTGACGACGAATGCGAGCATAAGCACCCGTTGCCAGCGCTGCGGTTTTTACACCACCTGCTGAGTTTGATGGCAGCGTGATACCACGACCCACAGATAAACATTCCACCAGCATGCGCCAGCCTTGACCTGCCATTTTCGGGCCGCCAATGATAAAGCTTAATGGCACGAATACTTCGTTGCCGCGAGTCGGACCGTTTTGGAACATACAGTTGAGCGGGAAGTGACGACGACCGGTTTCAACTCCTTCCATATCGGTAGGGATCAAAGCACAAGTAATGCCGAGTTCTTCTTTATCGCCAAGTAGATGCTCTGGATCGCGTAGTTTGAAGGCTAAGCCTAATACTGTCGCGACAGGCGCTAAGGTGATGTAACGCTTGTTCCAGGTCAGTTTCATACCCAGAACTTCTTCACCTTCCCATTGGCCTTTACACACGATACCAAAGTCAGGAATAGAGCCAGCGTCGCTACCGGCTTCTGGGCTGGTCAGTGCGAAACAAGGTACTTCTAACCCTTTGGCTAAACGTGGTAAATAATGGTTTTGTTGCTCTGGCGTGCCGTAATGTTGTAGCAGCTCTCCAGGGCCTAAAGAGTTAGGCACACCAACAGTTGATGCCAACTCACTGCTCAAACCTGCGAGTTTTTGTAACACGCGCGATTGGGCATAAGCTGAATATTCTAAACCGCCGTATTTTTTCTTAATGATCATGGCGAAGAAGCCATTATCTTTCAGATATTGCCATACGTCGGCAGGCAGATCGGCAAGTTGATGTGACACTTGGTGTTGATTCACCATGCGGCACACTTCTTCAACAGGGCCATCGAGGAAGGCCTGTTCGTCAGCACTTAAACGCGCAACTGGGTAGTTATGTAGTTTTTTCCAGTTAGGGTTACCCGCAAACAGATCGGCTTCCCACCAAGTGGTGCCGGCTTCAATCGCTTCTTTCTCTGTTGAAGACATTTCCGGCATGATGCCGCGATATACCTTCATCAGTGGACGACTGATCACATTTTGTCTAAATGCACTGATATTTAACGGCAAGGCTACCACAAGGAAAACGATCCAAGAGATAGGGCCGACAACATCGAGTGTCCATCCTGCTGTCATCACAACAGCGGCTGCAATAGTGGCAGTGAGCAAAGATACCCGAAGGTAAGCTAGGGCTCCTAGCACTAAGATCATGGCGATGATCCAAAGTAGGGTAGTCACTGTAATTCTCCTTAAATATGACCGAGTGCCAACCACAGGTCATAGAGTGTTTTGTTGATTGCGATCACAATTATAGTTTGTGGTCAGACCTGTGTCGCATAAAAGTTAAACCTAAGACAATTTTAATACAAGTATTTTTCAAACAATTGTTTAAATTATTTGTCAGCTTTGATCATTCCACAAATATCATCAACTAGTTACAATGCTAACAAGTGGATTTTTGATTGATGATAGGCGAGAAATATGTGCGAGTTACTTGCGATGAGCGCCAATGTGCCAACCGATATTGTGTTTAGTTTTACGGGATTAGCACAACGTGGAGGCGTAACAGGTCCCCACGTGGACGGCTGGGGTATTACGTTTTACGAGGGCAAAGGCAGCCGTACTTTTAAAGATGCTTGCCCGAGTAGCGAATCGCATATTGCAAAATTGATCAAATCCTACCCGATAAAAAGTGAAGTGGTGATAAGCCATATTCGCCAAGCGAATCGCGGCTGTGTGTCTTTAGAGAATACTCATCCTTTTACCCGCGAATTATGGGGACGATATTGGACCTATGCCCATAATGGTCAATTGACGGACTATCTGCCCAAGTTTCATGTCTCGCGCTATCAACCCGTAGGCGATACCGATAGCGAACTTGCTTTCTGCTGGATTTTGGAACAAGTCGCTCAGAAGTTTGGCGGTACTAAACCTGAAGATATGTTGGCAGTTTTCCATTACGTCGCAACGTTGGCCGAGCAAATCCGTGCCTTAGGTGTGTTCAATATGATATTGAGCGATGGCGAGCATTTAATGAGCTATTGCAGTAATAACTTATGTTACATCACTCGCCGCGCGCCGTTTGGTAAAGCGAAACTTATCGATACCGATGTGGTGATTGATTTTGATAAGGAAACTACCGCCCATGATGTGGTGACTGTGATTGCGACTCGCCCATTGACCGAGAATGAACAGTGGCGCGTTATGCAGCCGGGTAACTGGAAGTTGTTCAGATTGGGTGAGCTGTTAATCGATCTCTGATGTTATCCAACAGTGCTAACACCAGCGCTAAAAAATGGGTGCGAGCAGATTTGCTGCTGATTTTGCTTTGTTCAGGTCACTTTTCAAAAAGATTGAGTCAGTATCCAACGCATCTTTTAGCAATCAAGGATTAGTGATAGGGCCTTAGCAACGAACTTGTTGTAATGAACTGTTCGCTATGAACTAGTAGCTATGAGCATTAACCGAACTTAGAGGCTGGCCCTAGGTTCGGTTAAATATTAGTTCAGTTAAATATTAGCTCGGTTAGATATTCATTCGGTTCGGTATAACTTAGGTTTGGTTTTATCGGTGTGAGTTCAGCTAAGGCTTTGTATCATTGAGTTAAGTTGATTTTCTCAACTCAACTCAATGCTTTGCCAGTTAACCTTCCGTCGTGCCGAGCAGTTTTGGTACTTGCGGTTGCTCAGCAATATCTGCCGGGGTGCTTTCTTGGCTCACAACTTCATCGAAGTGATACTTCAGCAACTTGATATCGAGCTGCTTACTGCCTTTTTCAAAATGTGTTAACCGTACGGGCAGGTAGGCTAAGTCTGGTGCCATCCAGAAGAAGGTTTGACGTTTTTTATTGTCACGCACCACTTCAATTTTGACTGTGTCGTAACTGCCACTGTCGATGTTCATCCGTTCTCTGCCAATGACATGGAACTTATATTCATCCAGTTCGTTGTCTTTAACCATTTTGTAGTCGAGCGCTTCTTTGCCCGAGACCATATCGAGCCTGAATTGCAATTGCACCATTAGTGGATCGAAAATCTCGCCTTCATAGGGGAATTTGCCTTTCTCGTCTTTATAACGGGTATGAATAAAGCCCTGCGCTTTGGCGAACGCGGTTTGCTCTGTGTAATTCGGGCCGACACCTTGACGCTGCTGTAAGTAACGTAAAGGGCTGAGTTGACTATTTTCTTGAGTAAATTCACTCAAGATGTGGCGCACATCGGTTAACAATAACAGGCTAAGATCGCTGTCAAAACGATACTTATACACCCCATCTTCCGGATTGGGCAGGGTGTACTTGGCTTTACCGAGTTCGATATCCCCATAGTTGACTTGGTATTCGGCTGTCTGCGGCGTGAGCGGCGTCGGCGCGGCTATGGCAAACATACTTTGGGTGAGGGCCGTTAAGCTCACTAATAATGTGGGAATGGTACGCAAAGAATGCTCCTTGGGTCGCAGGTTTTCACCTTGTATCACTACAAACGCTCAGTAGTGGTTGATAAAAAAGTGTCGAGTAGCATGCTTACTTACACAGTTCAGGGTAAATCAGTTCAGCGTCAATCAAAATCGGAATCGATAGTTAGCAGGTTATAGCCGAGGCCGACACTGCTGTAAATAGCGATGTAAACAGTTTATGGATCAGTATATTAAACTAAAATGGCATTGCCATGACTAAAGTGACCAGATCGGGACGCCACTGGTACTCAGACAAACTAACTTTGCCGCAGTTCACTGTTATCCCTTCGATTCTTAATAATTCCATCTGTTCCTGAAAGGAGACTGAATTTTTCTCGAAGGAGATTTTACCCTGACTATTGAGTACTCTGTGCCAAGGCAGAGACAAATGCTCGGGTGCCGATTTGAGTGCCTTGGACACATAACGTGCTCGCCCCGGTAATCCCGCATAATCGGCAATCTTGCCATAACTGCTGATTTTTCCCTGCGGGATCATAGCGACGATATACCAGATTTTCGCCATGGGGGATAGCTCAACCGCTTGGTGCTGGTGACTCGCTAAATCCTGCTCATCTTGGCTATCTTTTTCAAGATAGCGATACAGCGGCGATTTGTCTTTTGGAAACGATGTCATTGAATAGTTGGTCCTCAGCTAGATGCGTGTTCATGCTCAGATGATCATGCTTAAAAGGTCATACAGTAAAAATCGTGGGCGACGAGGTTGCGCTAGTGTAACGGCAAAGTCTGGTTTAGCGGAAGATGAGAGGGCATTAAGCACTCAATGGATGATGCATTACTCGGTATTTTTTATCGACTATCTCGATTGCTAACAAAATATTTAAACTGTTTTTAGCTTTAATATTGTGTAAATGGTCAAATAGTCCATAATAGCGCCAATTTTTTTGACTCGATGAGAGAAGATAACTGGCATGGCTGTACTCGATATTTTAACCATTCCCGACGAGCGCCTTAAACGTAAAGCGCAACCTGTAAAAGATATTGAAGCTGTTCAGGGATTTATCGATGATTTAATCGAAACCATGTATCACACGGACGATGGTATCGGTTTAGCGGCAACGCAAGTCGGCAGTACGGATGCGATTATCGTGATCGATTTATCTGACGGTCGCGACCAACCTCAAGTGCTGATCAATCCTGAAATCGTCGAAAAGTCTGGCGAGTTTGTGGGTGAAGAAGGGTGTCTGTCGATCCCCGGTTATCGCGCTAAAGTGTCACGTTTTGAGAAGGTCAAAGTGACCGCCTTAGACAGAACGGGCAAGGCTATCGAAATCGAAACCGATGAGTTTTTAGCCATAGTATTACAGCATGAAATCGACCATTTACATGGCAAAGTGTTTATCGAACATTTATCCATGTTAAAACAACAGATTGCGCTTAAAAAAGTGCGTAAATACGCTTAAGCCTATTGCATAAAAGCGTGCACAAAAAAGTGTATGAGCGCTTTTGAGCGCGTGTTGCACCTCCTGACTAGCCGCATTTTACGATGCGGCTTTTTTGTATCTAAAATTGGTATGTAAAACCTGAGTTTGAATGTCTTCGACTTGATATGTGAACATAACAACTTGTTTTAACTGTAATGAGTGGATAAGGTAGCCAGCAATATCCGCTAGCAATAAATTCAGTAGCATCATTAGCGGCAGTGTAGGGATACGGTAGGGAAACAGATGAAACTTAAGATCATAACCAGCGGCATAATCTCACTCGCAATGCTTTCACTCAGTGGCTGCAGCGCGTTTTTTAACGGTAATACCACAGATAAAAAGGCGGTATCGAGTAGCTTAGTCGAATACTTATATCCAGATGAGAAGAGTCGCCAAGCCCAGCAGCCATCCTTACCTGTACTGCGTTTGCCTATTACTGTCGGCATTGCTTTTTTACCTTCATCCCATTGGCAAGCCGATGCCATAGACAGTCGCACCCAAGTCGCTTTGCTCAACAAGGTGAAACAATCCTTTATTAAATACGATTATATCGATCGTATTGAAATCATTCCGAGCACCTATCTTAAAAATGGTAAAGGTTTTAATACCTTGCAGCAAGTTGCCCGCCTGCATGACGTCGATGTGATGGCGTTGGTATCTTACGATCAATTGATGCAAAGCCACGAGAACAAATCCGCCATCCTTTATTGGACTATCGTGGGCATGTATTTAATTCCTGGCAATGAGAATGCAATCCAAACCTTTGTTGATACCGCAGTGTTTGATATGCGCAGCCAAAAGATGTTATTTAGGGCGCCGGGCATAAATCAATTAACTGAAAGTTCAACCGCTGTTGGCGTGACAACAACTTTAAGGGAGAAATCCTATGAGGGTTTTGATCTTGCGGTGAACGATATGATAGTCAATTTAGATGATGAACTCGCCCGCTTTAAAACTCGGGTTAAAGAAGAGCAGGTTGCCACTATTGAACATAAACAAGGTTACAGCGGCGGTGGCAGTTTATCCCTATTGATACTTTCACTCCTGTGGTTTTTTGCGCTGCGCCGTTTAACGATTTGCCGTGAATAAATAATTAAGTGCCAATTAAGATCGTTAAGGATGAGCAAATTGAGGTTTGCTTTGAATCAAGACGTGGGCAAAAAGTATATAAAGTTGAGCACAGGCTCTGGTTATCAACTTACTTGTAGTTAACGTTCTGATTTTATTTTTAAAGTGGTTTGCAGAGGCTGCGGTGTTGCGTTGAACACCACTTAAGCGGGCGCGATAGGTTACGCGTTTAACAAGGAGAAAAATTAAATGGATTTAAATTCACTATTACTGTTTGCAGTTGCTTGCCTTGCTATCAATCTTATCCCTGGACCCGATGTTATCTACATTGTATCTAACACAATGAAAGGGAAAATGATCAGTGGTCTTAAAGCTGCGACGGGTCTAGGTGTAGGTTATTTTGTTCACACGCTTGCCGCTAGCTTGGGATTATCTGCCATCATTCTCAGCTCAGCGTTGGCTTTTAGTATTGTGAAGTGGTTGGGCGCCGCGTATTTAGTGTATTTAGGCATTCAAGCGTTAATATCAATGTGGCGTGGCAACAATAAAATTGTGGTTGATGGCAATAGCAAACCAAACGGCAACGTATTTTTCCAAGGCATTGTCGTTAGTGTACTTAATCCTAAAGTCGCTTTATTTTTTCTCTCTTTTTTGCCGCAGTTTATTGATCCGTTAGCAGGTTCAACGTCAATTCAGCTGTTAACCCTTGGTCTTATTTTCTGTTTGTTAGCAACCCTGTGTAACGTCCTCTATGCGTCGGCAGGAAGCTGGGTATTTAGTCGGCCCAATTCCCAGCGTTATTCCAGAGCCTTAGAGGGAATATCAGGGGTGTTGCTTATTGGCTTGGCCAGTAAAGTCATGACCAGTGATAGATAGTTTTTTCTTAAGCAGTTTTTCATAAGCCACCCATTCTAATTTAGCGATGACTCCTTGGTGAGTCACCCTTTTCTCAACTAGGCTTAGTGTCTGTTTCCCCACACAAGGAGTGTGATGATGCCACAGCCAAGGAGAACTCAAATCAGTTTGGAAGATACGCCTTTTTATCACTGTTGTAGTCGAGTCGTTAGGCGTGCCTATTTGTGTGGTGAAGACCATTTCTCTGATAAAAACTACGACCATAGACGCGAGTGGGTAGAGCAGCAATTACTTAAGCTGGCTCAGGTTTTTGCTATTGATGTCGCTGCTTATGCGGTGATGAGCAATCATCTGCACTTGGTACTCTGCGTGGACATTTACCAAGCCAATCAATGGAGTGATAGGGAAGTGCTTGAGCATTGGCATCAGGTATTTAAAGGCACTGAATTAACACAACAATTTGTCAAAGGGCAAGTTGTTGAAGCCCATGACGTGATTAACCTTAAACACCATATCGCTCTATACCGCAGTCGCTTAAGTGATATTTCTTGGTTTATGCGAGCGTTAAATGAACCTATCGCCCGTAAGGCAAATCAAGAGGATAACTGCACAGGACGCTTCTGGGAGGGCCGTTTTAAATCCCAAGCCCTACTCGATGAGGCGGCAGTACTTGCATGTATGACTTATGTTGACCTCAACCCTATTCGCGCTCAACTCGCCACAACACCAGCAACCTCGGATTTCACAAGTATTCAACGGCGTATTCGTGCGGCACTAGCAGGCAAACAACCTCAAACATTATTACCTTTTATCGGTAATGAGCGGGACAATATGCCTAAAGGGCTGCATTTTGATTTACAAGAGTATCTCCAACTTGTTGACGATACCGGCAGAATTATTCGCGATGATAAACGCGGGAGTATCAGTTCGAGCAGTGCAAGCTTACTGATTCGCCTTAATATTCCGCCTGAGCATTGGCTTAAGCTCACTCAGCATTTCGGGCAGCTTTTTAAAGGCCCTGTAGGTACTGTGCAAGAGCTCACTTGTTATTGCGAACACCTTGAAAAGCGACGAAGGCACTATCGCCACTGCTGTCTGAATTTAATGGCAAGCTGAGCCATTTAGAGATAGTCCACATTCAGAGATAGTTCAGCGCCAAACTTCACTCATCCATAGCAGTGGAGAGCCTGACTCGAACTAAATCGACCCAATTCCTGCTAACTATCCGCAAATCAAAAAATAACCAGGGATAATCCCCCGAAAACCTGGCTTTTCAATCTAAGCCACAAACCGTTTGGTAAACGTAGCTTCGATGTTGTTGGTTATTTTTATATTATGGGTGGCTTGTAAAAAAGAGCTTGGGTGCCTGAGATTTTGTATCAACCTATTGTGGTATGAGTGTAGCGATATACGATGTTGTATTAGCCTTACCATTTATTTTGTAGCTTCTGTCCGTAACATTTCTATAAACCCCAAATCATATCCTCATAAAATAGGGGAGTGCGATGAGGGCGATGCCTATGGCGATAAGTAATGCGAGATTGGTGACAAAATAAGGGTAAATCATCAGGGTGAGACCTACGACTAAAGGGATGGGGGCGGCTTGGCGTTTGCCGTAGGTGAAATGCCAAGGCCAATGAGGCTAAAGACCAAACTCCATAGTAATAATACGGGATTATCAAACACCTTGAGTTCCTCAGTGGCTAACCTAGCTAGGCTTTGACTTTATCGTAGCGTCAAATTGGTTAAAACGGCAGTGTCGCTTGGTTCAGTCTAATCCTAAATCATTCCCGTGGTAATTAAGCTTTGTTCATCTCATTCTCTGCTCTGAGGCTCAGCTTGATTCGCGCTATAGCTCATATAACTCTAAGGGTAGGCCGTCGGGATCGCTAAAGAAGGTGAATTTTCTGCCTGTGTATTCGTCAATGCGGACGGGTTCAACGGTAATGTGATGGCTATGAAGATGTTCAATAGCGGTTTCAATCGATGCGACGCGAAAGGCAAGATGCCTCAATCCACAGGCTTCGGGATAGCTGGGGCGCTTGGGGGGAGTGTCAAATGAAAACAACTCGATTTGACTCTTATCCTCGAGCTGTAAATCGAGTTTATAGGAGCTACGTGCCTCACGGTAATGCTCTGCGAGTACGCTAAGACCAAGAATAGTCACATAAAAATGTTTGGACTTTTGATAGTCGCTGCAAATAATCGCTGCATGGTGAATGCCGAGTAACATCGCTTTCCTTTGTGATTTTTAAAGGGTAATCAAATAAGATAGAAAGGTTTGAGAGTATAACGGTTAAAAAATGTAGCGTCACAGTTTAGCGTGACGCTATCGGTCGATTTCAATTTTTAGCTCACTTTGGCTTGTTGCTCGTTTAATCTTCCAGCTCGAATATGGCTGAAGACAACGGTGCAAGTTGCATCTGAACTAGACCTTCAGCTTCCTTAATGACTAACTTCGCCGCATGATCTTCGAGTAAATCCATAAGCGGAAATACGCCGTCCTTTAATTGCCACTGACGGATAAGCTCTTTGGGGAGCTTGAGCTGTATGGCTTTTGATTTGGTCTGACTGAAGTTACTGACAATAATCAGCTTTTGAGTCTGCTTTGAGGTCCCAGATATCGCCTCGAAGCGGGTAAAAGCGAAGGTGCTGTCGTCATAGCCAGTTTCGTGCCCGGCACTCTTTTGAGTATTCATATTTTGAGTGCTGTTACTTTCAGTCGCATCACCCTTGCTGCGATTTGCAGCATCGAGTGAATAGTATTGTCCTAAGAGTGCGGGCGTGGTTCTGCCAGTGCTTAACGTTAATAGCTTTTGATAGTAAGCTCGCAGTGATGTTTCTTGCTGTGTCGATTGTCCACCATCAAACTTGCCATTGTTCATCCAGCGATGATGGGCGGGGACACCAACATAGTCAAAAATACTGGTGCGTGATGCGTGACCAAAACCTGGGTTATCGATGGCGGCTTCACCCACTTCTTGGCCAAAATACACCAACGTTGGTGAAGTGCCTATTGTTGCCGATACCACCATGGCTGGTAGGGCATAGTTCGGATCTACGGCCTGAGCAGTTGCAGAGTCATTTGCTGAGATATTTGTTTGTAGCGATGCTAAAAATGCTTCATTACCAATACGTTGCTCATCGTGGTTTTCTAAAAAGTGCAGCATGTGGGATTCAATATCTTGCACTTTTGCCTGATCTGCCGCGATATTAGCTGTGCTAGTTTTACCCGCCATCACGGCTTTTAGGGTGTCGTAAAGATCAACCTTATCGTACAGATAATCCATTTTGCCAAGCTGGATATAATCTCGGTACAACTTAGGGTTATAGACCTCGGCCAAGATAAAGGCATCGGGATTAGAGTGTTTTATCTGGCTGTTGAGATAGCTCCAAAACTCCACTGGTACCATTTCGGCCATATCGTAGCGAAAGCCATCGACACCTTTTGCTAGCCAGTATTGCGCAATCTGATTGAATTTAATCCAAGAGCTCGGGAGCTCGGCTAAGTGTTGTTGCCAAAAAGCGTAATGCTGCGCCTGCGTTAAAGTGGCGAATTTGGCTGGTAGGCGAGGGAAGTCATAGGTGCCATCGGGGCGCACGCCGTAATTAATCTTAACTGTCTCGTACCAATCATTGGCATCGGGCTTGGCTAAGCGTGAGCCATTGCCGGTCCATTTTGCGGGAAATTCGTTGAATTTGCCGTCACTTAAGGGGTGAGCTTCTCCGCCAAGCGGTTTAAGCCCTGTGGGTAAGCTTGGCACTTCAAAAGCATGCGCTTGTCCTTTCGTTCCCTTCACACTGTTATCAATGACGTAATAGAAGTTGTTGTTTTTGGCGTACTCCAGACTGGTATCATCATCTTCACCAAAATCGCGCACGCCTTGGGGTTTACTGACCGATTGATAATGGCGTGCCACATGGTTTGGCACTATATCGATAATCACCTTTAAGCCGTGTTGATGGGTACGAGCAATCAGCGCTTCGAACTCGGCTAAACGGTTGGCGGGGTTGACCGCCAGATCCGGGTTGACGTTGTAGTAATCTTTAACTGCGTAGGGTGAACCAGCGCGGCCTTTGACCACATCAGGATCATCTGCACTTACGCCAATCGCACTGTAATCGCCAATCAATGCATGGTGGGGAACGCCTGTGTACCACACATGGGTAACACCTAGGTCTTTGATGCTATTGAGTGCAACATCGTCGATATCATTAAATTTGCCGACACCATTGTCGGCAATCGTGCCCCAAGGTTTATTCGTTGGGTTTTTATTGCCATAAAGGCGAGTAAAAATCTGATATACCACAGGTTTTAGCGTCATAACCTCACTCTCAGACTTTGGTTCATTATCAAGCGCCTGCGCCGATGCATTTGCATTGGCCGATAAGCAAAAAAGCGAGGCAGTTAATAAAGCTGCACTAGATAAAGAGGCATTAAACAAAGACTGTAGACATAAATTGAGTGATGAATGCCGCGACTGTCGGCGCTGCGGGGCTTTCGCTGCTTTGGACAGTAAAGCCATTATGGGAAATTTAGCCGCTTGGGGGCTCTGAGTCACTCTGGAATCGATAGGCGATAAAAAGCTCAAGACTGAGTTCCTTTTTGAGTTAAGTTTTTAGCTAGGCTATTAGCACTGTTGTTAGCACTGCTGTGAGTTTGAACGCGCGGTAAAACGTTAGCTTGATTTCCCGAGTGCAATGAATCTTGGCTGCTCGGCAAGCCAGCATTCAGCGGCGACTTAGTATTAGAATCAGTCTTGGAATTAGGCTTAAGCTCGAGGATTGTGACCCCTGCGTGGGACAAGGTTATCACTTGATTGAGTGAAACAGTGTTGCCACTGATGATGTCTGTCGCGGTGCCGTTATCGCCAAATACACTGGCAAAGCGGTTTACATCTAGTGTGACTGCCTTGTCATTTTTATTGTAAATCACCATGACTTTATCGGCTGAGGGCTGAGTGCAAGCATTGTGTTGGGTTAGAGATTTTTTTTGTATTAGTGACTTAAGCGCCTCGGCATTCTGTTCAGATGATAATGGCGTATTTAATACGCAGCGAAATTGCACATAGACGCCATCCTGCGGCACAAAGTGCAGCAAGTCGCCCGATTGCAGCGCAGGGGATTGTTTACGGTAATTCAGTAGGGTACGGACAAATTGCTGTGCTTGTCGCTGGGGTTCACTCAGTCCTTGGCCGGTAAAGGCGTTAGTGGCACTGTTGGCAAACCCACCGGGGAAATCACTGCGCACAACACCATCGTGACGGCCTTCTGTCGGGCTGGTCATTAACACTTCTGTACCGTAGAACAGCTGCGGAATGCGTTTGGCGGTTAGTATATAGGTGAGTGCCATCTTGTATAAGTCTATATTTTCTTTCACTAAACTGAAGATACGATTGGTGTCGTGATTGCCTTCAAATAGCACTAGTTTACTGGGATCGGCATACACAACATCGTTGGCTAACATCTCGTAAAGCTTGATAAAACCTGTGTCCCAGCTTTCTGGCTCATTGAGGCTGGCAATTAATTTTTCATATAGCGGGAAGTCCATCAAACTGGGTAAATCTGAGGTATAGCCATCGGCATTGATTTTGCCCTTTTGCCAATAGGACACTGTGATGGGGTTTGCGGTCCATTCTTCGCCCACAATATTAAAATTCGGGTACTCAGTCATTACGGCCTTAGACCATTTAGCGAGAAACTCTTTGTCGGCGTAGGAATAAGTATCTTCGCGGATCCCTGAAAGTCCTGCGTACTCGACCCACCAAATACTGTTTTGGATGAGATAGGTTGCCAGTTTGGGATTGCTTTGATTCAGATCTGGCATAGTGTCGGTAAACCAGCCGTCGACAAAATCGATATGATCTTGCGCTGCCGCGTAGGGATCTTGCACTGTGGTGCGCCTATGACTGGTAAAACGGGGGCTGGTAAAGCTGGATTTAATAGCAATAGCACTGGATTTAGTATCGGCAGACTGAGTCAAGTGAGGCTTGGATTTTTGATTCTTTAGCTGCATTTTTGTGGCATCGTTCAGCCAGTCTTGGCTAGGTAAATCGTTGAGCCACCAATGATTAGAGCCGATATGATTCACGACAACATCTTTAATCACTCCAAGGCCAAGCTTGTTCGCCTTAGCGACTAAGGCTTTATAATCCTCGTTGCTGCCAAAGCGGGGATCGACGCGGTACAAATTGGTAATTGAGTAACCGTGGTATGAATACTGGGCTTGATTATTCTCAAGCAGTGGATTGATCCATAACTGAGTCACCCCGAGTTTTGCCAGATACGCTAAGTGCTGGCTGATCCCTGCGATATCGCCGCCATGGCGAGCATCGGGATAATAGGGGGTGCTGGGATTGCTAAGATTGCTAGGAGAGTTAGCCGCAACTTGCTCTAGCATATCGGCCTGATTGTCATTGCTCGTGTCGCCATTGGCGAATCTGTCCGGGGTGATAAGGTAAATCACATCCTTATTGCTAAACCCTTGGCGCTCACGACTGCCCTTAACACGCGCTTGCAACGTATAGGGCAGGCGATAAAGAGGCGTGTTGGTTTTTGAAGCCGAGTCCGAGCTGGAAATCACCAGCTCAAAGGTTTGCGGCGCAGCTTGGCTAAGATCTAAATTGATAAACAGATAGTGAGGGTTATCAGTGTGTTCAAGGCTTTTTAGCGTGATGCCTTGCCCTTGGATATCAACCTTAAGCTGCTGCTGTAAGCTAGGGAAATCGCGGCTATACAGCATCAACTGTAACTCAGGATTGTGCATCCCCGCCCACCAAAAAGCGGGTTCAAGTTTAACGTCCGTCGATATCTTCGGCTCTAGAGTGTTCGCATGGACAGGATTAAATGAACAGCACACTACGGATAAATAAAGCGCTATTAGCCAGTTTTGACGGATCATAATCTAAGCCTTTTAAAGATAGAGAAGTAAAATGCGCTGGCATGATGAAGTTTAACATCGCTGAAATCTACATAAGCAAAAGCCTGCTTCTTAATTGAAGCAGGCTTTATTCTGGGTAACTTATAAAGAGTAACTTAACCCTAGGAAGTACTGTCTACCGAAGTATTGGATTGTTCCTGTCTGATGTTCTTCACCAAAATAGGTTTTGTTCGGTTCATCAGTTAAGTTATTAATTTGGAATAAGAACTTAAGTCCATTTTCCAGAGCGTATGAAGCTTGATAATCCACAATCGTTTCGGCATCGAAGAAGGCGAGTTGTGATTCAACTGCAACTTGTTCTGAAACGTAGCTGCTACGATATCTCATGCTGACGCGAGTATCGAAACCATCTAGTGAATAGAACAGGGTTGTGTTCAGTACGCTTTCTGATAAACCTGGTAATGGAATCGTTAGGTTTGAACCACTTAAATCTGTTGTAAATTCCACTTCACTGTCTGAATACGAGTAGCTACCAGTGAAGCCAAGACCACTGAGTGGTGATGGTAGGAAATCAAAGACTTGGGTATAACCTAACTCAACACCACGAATATAGCCGCCATTGTCGTTGTTGATTGCAGTTTGATACTGACCTTCATCTTTCACCACTGGGAACTCAACACCATTATCGACAATAGTATCGGGAACAATAAATCCATTACCTTCAAAGTCATAAGGTTGGATTGTGAAGTTGTTGATAAAGGATTTAATATCTTTGTAGAACAAGGCTACGACAACTGCACCCTGTGAATCTTCAAAATAGTGCTCGTAAGATAAGTCGTATTGATCGGCATAAAATGGATCAAGTAGCGGACTGGTATTACCCCAAGCATTGTATTTTTTGTATCCCGGTGTGGCTGAATCGTCATACCAAGATCCCATGCCTGATTTCAGCTTGTCGATTGGAGGACGTGACATCACAGAAGCTGCAGCAAAACGCAGTTGATCATTTTCAGTGAGGTGGAAGCTCAAGTTAATCGACGGCAAGTAATCGGTATAGGTTTTACCTATCTCGTTACGAATATAGTCGTTACTGATCACGCCAAGTTCATCGGTAATCGCTTCACCTAGACCATAGCCAACTTGTTGTAGACCTTTACTGCTTTGGTCTGTGTGCACAACACGCACACCCACGTTACCCGTGACTTTAATATCACCTAAGTCAAACTCAAGATTACCCTGAACATAACCGGCTAGTACGTCTTCATTAACCGAACCACTTTGGATCATGGTCCAGTTATTAGACCAATTGGCCGTTGGGGTAAAAGGAGATTGCCCTGTCGCGGCTAACTGTGCGTTAACCAGTTCAATGGCTTTGTTGAAATCAACGGAAAGGAAGTTCGGGTAGCCAGACAATTCTCCGCCAAAGTTAACGACATTTGTCATGTCAGTGTTCATTTGAAGCACAGGTTGATTAGTTGGGTTTTTACCAAATTCAAAACCATATCCCGCTTGTGAACGTTGAGCATTAAACTCACGCTGTGAGTAGCGCAGACCAAAATCGACAGAAGATAAGAAACTAGAATCTAACACGTAGTTAAAATCTAACTTATAGGCGACAAGATCATTTTGCTGATCGTATGGCCACATACCCACTTCTTTCAAACCCAAGGTTGCCGTATTGGTATAGTCGTTTGAGAAATTAACATCGGCAGGGTTTAAGCCATGTAGTTGATAATTAATTGATTCGGCTGAACGTACTTCATTACCTAAATCATCATATAACACGGCACGCGTACCACCGTTGACGAATTCGCCATCGGCTTTTGAATAGCTAACGTCAGCCGCAACCGTTAAGGCGCCGCCATTATTCCACTCAACATTTACTGAGCCAGACGTCAGTTCTGAATACTTTGAGTCGTTATCATTGATAACAAAAACGGCAAAGTTATCATTGCCATCGGTTGATACGGTTCCGCCAGTCATAGAGCCATTTTCGACAACTGCATCACTGATCGTGCCGTTTTTTAATGACTTAACGCGAAAGCCACGGGCAAAGTTTTCGGAAGTGAATTTTGAATGGAATAAATCACTTTTCACACTAAGATTGTCTGTCGGTTGCCAATGGATAGCCGCCATATAACCATCGCGAGTATCATCACCGCCTTTTTGCTGTAACTCAAAACCTTCACTGATTGATTCGGCAACACCGTCGCCATTGACATCTTTTTTATCATCGTTGAAACGTAAGCCAATGAACTGACTTGCAACATAAGGTTGATAAAGGTGGGCATAGCCTAGCGCCACACCGAGCGTGTCTTCTAGGAATTTGCCTTGATAGGCTAAGCTGAGGCGATTGCCATACTGCTCGGCATCAGAGATTTCATCGGCTCTGTCATTAAAACTGCCACGAGCATTGATATTAAATGATTGGTCTTTATCGTTTTTTAGTGGATCTGCGGTTTTTAACTCAACAGTACCAGCAACGCCACCTTCAATGAGCGAGGCCTTGGGCGTTTTATATACTGCAGCTTGGCTAATCAATTCTGATGGGTATTGGTCAAACTCAATCGCGCGTTTACCACCCGTAGTAACTTGTTCATGTCCGTTAAGTGTTGCAAAGACAAAATCCCCATCAAGACCACGAATGTTGAGGCCGCTTGCTTGTCCACCAGTACGGACTGCAGTCACGCCGGGTAAACGAGTTAACGCATCAGCAATTGACTGGTCGGGAAGGGCGCCAAGATCATCGGCTGAAATCGATTCAGAGACGGTATCTCCAAAGCGTTTATCATTTAATGACTTGATAACACTGGTTCTAAAACCTTTTACTTCAATAACTTCAATTGCAGCTTCTTTCGCTTTCGCTTCTTTATCTGTGGTCACTTCATCTGCCGCATAGGAGTGCATACTCGCACCTGCGGCAATGAGCGCTAAGGTTAGCAAACTGGGTTTAAATCGCATCATATCTCTCTTCCCCTTGGAGTCGCTTTATCGCTTTGTAGAGCGTTTTATCGTTATCACCGCGTTATGTTTGCGGCCTTTTTTTGGTATCTAGGCGCTTAATTGACTGCATAAGTGCTGCGTTTATGACCAAATTGTTATGCAACGGTGAAGATATTACTCCCGAGCTTCTTAGCGGAACAACAGAGTGCATACGTATTCAATGCCTCGTTGAGTTAAGGATAGCCGTTAATTGAGGGAAATCTCATGGAATAAAATGATTTTACTTTGCAATTAAGTAGCTGTTAATGAATGGTAAAGTGAGTTAAAGCTCAATGTGATTTCTGGCGCGGTCTTTTGCATACGTATGCAGGTGTATTGAACCTTATTTCCCTCTTCACGTATGCTCGGTGACACAAAATAAGCCGCGATACCTTTACTCTGCAGTAACAAAACGATAACTGTTTGCGTGAGTGTGTTAGGGAAAAATCGCTGTAGAATAACGATAAAGGGGCAACAATGAGTGAGTTAACTTGGTGGCGTGGTGCGGTGATTTACCAAATTTATCCGCGTAGCCTTTTAGATACGAATGGTGATGGCGTTGGTGATTTACGCGGCATTATCACTAAGCTGGACTACATTGCAAGCCTCAATGTCGATGCCATCTGGATTTCGCCTTTCTTTAAATCGCCTATGGCAGATTTTGGCTACGACATCAGTGATTACCGCGAAGTTGACCCTCTTTTTGGCACTATGCATGATTTCGATGAATTGATTGAAAAAGCCCACGGCTTAGGCATTAAGGTCATTATCGATCAAGTATTAAGTCATACCTCTGATCAGCATGCGTGGTTTGTTGAAAGCCGCGAGAGCCGTACGAATCCCAAAGCGGATTGGTACGTGTGGGCCGATCCTAAGGAAGACGGCACTGCGCCTAACAACTGGCTCGCGATTTTTGGCGGTTGTGCTTGGGAATGGGAACCGCGCAGACAACAATACTATTTACATAACTTCCTGCGTAGCCAGCCAGATATCAATTTCCATAATCCTGACGTGCGCCAAGCTGTGCTGGATAATGTTGAATTCTGGCTTAAAAAAGGCGTTGATGGATTCCGCTTAGATGCGATTACCTTCTGTTATCACGATGAACAGCTCAGGGACAATCCGGCAAAACCTAAGGATAAACGTCAGGGCCGAGGTTTCAGTGAAGATAACCCTTACGCCTATCAATATCATTACTACAATAATGACCGTCCGCAAACCATCGCGTTTATCGAAGATTTACGAAAGCTCATCAATCGCTATCCCGGTGCTGTGACCTTAGGTGAAGTGTCGGCCGAAGATTCTTTAGCTGTGATGGCGGCTTACACTAAAGGTGAAGATCGCCTGCACATGGCCTACAGTTTTGAGCTATTAACCGACGATTACAGCGCCGCTTATATTCGCCAAACCGTAGAGGCATTAGAAGCGAGCATAGGTGATGGTTGGCCTTGTTGGGCTATCGGTAATCATGATGTGCAGCGCGTGGCGAGCCGTTGGGGGCAGGGCAAACAGAATTCTGACATGGTTAAAATGCTCAATGCCATGCTAAGTTCACTGCGCGGTAGTGTGTGTAGTTATCAAGGTGAAGAACTCGGTTTAACCGAAGCGTCGATTGAATACCATGAGTTGCAAGATCCCTTTGGCAAAACCTTCTGGCCTATGTTCAAAGGCCGCGATGGTTGCCGTACGCCAATGCCATGGCAGCAAGGCGCCGATTTTAGTGGTTTTAGTGAGGTATCGCCTTGGCTGCCGATAGCACCTGCACATCAAGTGTTAGCGGTAGGTGTACAAGAATCAGATGCTGATTCCATGCTTAATGGTTATCGACGTTTTCTTGCTTGGCGTAAATTACACCCAGTGCTGATTGAAGGCGATATCCAGTTTGTGGATACCAACGAGCCCATCTTGGCCTTTATCCGTACCTTAGGAGAGCTCAAAATATTCGTCGGATTCAACTTAGGGAATACCGATGTTGAGTTGGATTCATCACAGTTTGAATTTAGTGAAATGTTGCTGGGACATGGCCTGAAAACCGCACAAATAGAAAACAATCAGCTGAAGTTTTCGGCATTTGCCAGCTTTTATGCAGTTTTAAACTGAAAATGATTCATTTTTATTCGGCTGAGGTGTTATATACCCAAACAACTTGAAGATGCAGGATTCAGGGAATTTAACGCACTTTAGGCAAGGCGGTTATTTGCAGACCTAGTGGACTAAGTTAAAAATAACCAACACGGCATAAAGTGCGTTAAAACCCGCCGGGACGGAGCGCCTAGGGCACTCCACTTCGGTGTTGCATCAATTCAAAAGGTGGCCGACATTCTGTCATTGATGCGCCTTGAATTGAAGCACCCTAGGCGCTCTGAAACTCGTATCTTCAGGTAGCTTGGGTATATACCCAAGCCCACTATTCGACGTAAAGCCGCCCACGGGCACCATGGGGAATGTAACCTTAATTAGTTCCTGATAATAAAAACATACAGAGAGAATAACTATGGCGTCATCAATTAATACCGGTAGCTACACGAGCAGCACTGGCGAAAATGGGTCGGGCAGTTATCGTTTTGCCTTGATCTCATTGACTTCACTGTTTTTTATGTGGGGTTTTATCACCTGCTTGAACGATATTCTGATCCCGCATCTTAAAGCGGTGTTTTCACTGAATTATACTCAAGCCATGTTGATCCAATTTTGTTTCTTTGGAGCTTACTTTTTAGTGTCGATCCCAGCTGGTAACTTAGTCAAAAAACTGGGTTATCAAAAGGGGATAGTTACCGGTCTTGTGATTGCGAGTATTGGTTGTGCGCTGTTTTATCCAGCGGCCACGCTAGCGACCTATAATCTGTTCCTTGGCGCGCTATTCGTTTTAGCATCGGGCATCACTATCCTACAAGTGGCAGCCAACCCCTATGTTAACGCCTTAGGCAGTAGCGAGACCGCCTCGAGTCGTTTGAATTTAACGCAAGCTTTCAATGCGTTAGGTACAACTGTGGCACCATTCTTTGGTGCTATGCTCATTCTTTCTGTTGCCAGTTCAGTATCCAGCGATTTAGCCAACGCGAGCGCCGAAGCCGAAGTGGTTAAACTGCCATACCTGTTACTTTCTGGCGCCCTGGCAATCTTAGCGCTGATTTTTGCAAAATTAGATTTACCTGTGATCCGTGAGCATGATCACAGTGTTCAAGGTGAGGTCCAAACCCATCTAGGTAAAACCAGTGCCTTACAAAGCAAGCACTTAGTGCTCGGCGCTGTGGGTATTTTTGTGTATGTCGGCGCCGAAGTGTCTATCGGTAGTTTCTTAGTTAACTTTTTAGGCGAAAGCCACATTGCGGGCATGCCAGAAGCTGAAGCCGCCCATTACATCGCCTATTACTGGGGCGGCGCTATGGTGGGACGTTTCATTGGCTCTGTGGTCATGCAAAAAGTGCCGGCTGGCTCAGTGCTTGCGTTTAATGCCTTTATGGCGGCGCTACTTGTGGTTGTGGCGATGACAACCAGTGGCAGCATTGCCATGTGGGCAATTCTTGGGGTGGGGTTATTTAACTCGATTATGTTCCCAACGATCTTCAGCTTAGCGCTGCGTGATTTAGGTCCACACACTTCACAGGGCAGTGGCATTCTATGTCTGGCAATTGTGGGTGGTGCGATTCTACCTTTATTCCAAGGCATGTTAGCGGATAACCTTGGCGTGCAACTCGCCTTTATTCTGCCTGTTATTTGTTATGGCTTTATCTTGTTCTATGGCTCTAAAGGCTCAAAAATGTAACGGGTTAACTGGCTGACACTTAAAAGCGATCCCTTTGGATCGCTTTTTTTATGGCTTTAACCTTAACTCAGCGCCAGCGTGCTTGCGTATTAGGGCCTGACCTCCTATGATCCTCCGGTTTTATCATTCATGGTGACCTTTTAAATGTTGAATTCTCCGCTTTCTGCCAGCTCGAACGAATTAGTGATCAGTATCTTAACTATGGTGCTGAGCCAAGGAAAACCCTTAGATCGGGCCTATTCTCAGCATTTTTCTGGGTTGCAATTGGTACCCGCCGAACAGGCGCGTATCGCATTCACGACGGGTGATATCCTACGTCGCTTAAATTTATATTGTTATCTGGCGGAAATCAGTCCAGATGAGATGGAGCGCTTTGGCTCTAAATTGCTTAATGCGTGGCATTTATTCCACGGGCTTGAACTGCCTAAAATGCAATATTCGCTGCAAGTCGATGAGGCGCGTTTAGCCGAGCGCACCGAGCAGGCGAAAACTAAGCCAGTACTGTGGGACGGTTGCCCTGAGTGGCTCGATGCGATGGGCCGTGAGCAATTAGGCGAGTCTTGGGAAAAGGAGCGCGCCGCGTTAAGTACAGCGCCGAAGCGTTTTTTACGCGCAAATGGCCTTAAAGTGACGCGTGATGAATTGGCCGCTAAGCTTGCCGCTGAGTTTGTGAGCACGCTGAGCGTTGATGGGGTCGATTCTGCCCTTGAAGTGACCTCCGATTCTGCCTTGTTCCGTACCCAAAGCTTTAAAGATGGCTTATTCGAGCAGCAAGATGCGGGCTCTCAGCGCGTGGCGGCGGCGCTTGATGCCAAGCCAGGCATGAAAGTTATTGATGCTTGCGCAGGCGCGGGTGGCAAAACTTTACACATAGCCGCGCAAATGCAGGGAAAAGGGCGCTTGTTGGCCATGGATGTGGAGCAATGGAAACTCGACAAACTCAAAGAGCGTGCCCGTCGCAATGGCGCGCACAATGTCGAAACCCGCGTGATTGCCAGCAGTAAAACCATTAAACGCTTAAAGCTCAGCGCCGATCGGGTATTACTCGATGTGCCATGCTCAGGTTTGGGCGTATTAAAGCGTAATCCAGATGCAAAATGGCGCGATACTGTTGAGCGTTTGCCCGTGTTAATGGAGCTGCAAAAGCACATTTTGACCAGCTACAGCCGCATGGTGAAGGTTGGTGGCATAGTGGTTTATGCGACCTGTTCAATCTTCCCCTGCGAGAACCGCGGTCAAGTCGATGCGTTTTTAGCCGAGAATCCTAATTTCCGCCTGATTGAGGATGAAAGTATCAGCCCAGCCGATAGCGGATTTGATGGTTTTTACCTTGCAAAACTTGAACGTATTCAAGAATAAAGCCTTGCAGTTAAGACTAAAGTAAGCCCTTTATTGAATTGATACAGGGTTTACTTAGTTAACATTAGTGCCTAGAATTTCCTATAAGTTATAAATATTTTAACATTGTGAATGTGTATTTATATTGCAACTTTTTTCTAAGGGAATTATGACGTCCGGCGTTAATCTTCCAGATCTGCTCGACCATGCTGACGTTAAACTCGCCCACAATGTCAGCATAGCTTGCTATAGCAGTATTCTCTCTATGCTGCTTAATGGCGCACCGCTACATGAAATCTTGCACGCCTTAGTGCTAAAAATCGAAGCGCAAAAGATAGGCACTCGAGGGTCTGTATTACTGCTCAGCGGTGACGGCAAACGTTTGTTGTTAGGCGCCGCGCCCCATTTACCCGACAGTTACAACCAAGCGATTAATGGGGTCGAGATTGGCCCGAATGTCGGCTCCTGCGGAACGGCGGCTTATTTCGCAAAGCGGGTTATCGTTGAAGACATTGCTACACATCCCTATTGGGAAAATTATAAAGAACTGCCATTACGCGCCGGTCTTAAATCTTGCTGGTCTGAACCTATCAAAGATACTCAAGGCAAAGTACTCGGTACATTTGCCATGTACTACGATACGATAAAGTCCCCAACCGAGCTTGATTTAGAACTGATTACAGAGGCGGCACGATTAGCCAGCTTAGCCATTGAACGCAGTCGATCAATGGAGTTTCAGCGTTTAGCAGTGAAAATTTTTGACCGCTTACCTTTGGCACTGGTTATCTCCAATTCCGATGATTCCGTTCTCTATGCTAATCCCGCTTTTAAACATATCGCTCTTCCACAAGATATTGATATAGCAAACTTTAACCCCAAGATGTTTTTATCTGCGTCTCAACCCAATGAGTTAGCCGGCTTATTCGAGCATTTAGCGCAGGATAGAGTGTGGCAGGGGGAATTGGTTGGCTTAAGGGGCAATGGTGAGGAGTTTTATCTAGATCTCATCGTGAGCACATTTCGAGAGCCCAACGGATTACAACCTTGTTTTGCGTGGTTATTTTCAGATATTAGCGAACGTAAAAAAGCGGCGCAGCTGATTAAGTATCAGGCTAATAATGATTCGCTGACTGGGCTTGCTAACCGCAATGCCTTGTTTAAACTGATCCAATCCTTCATTACCTCCGACAGTCTGACGCCCGGCTTTAGTTTTATGCTGATGGATTTAGATAACTTTAAACAAGTTAACGACACCCATGGTCACGACAAAGGTGATGCGTTATTAGTGCAAGTGGTGCGGCAGATTTGCGAGTGCCTGAATGACACTATGGTGTTTGCGCGCCTCGGCGGTGATGAGTTTGCCTTGCTGTTACCTGGGATAGTTAACCAGAAAGAGTTGGCGCAACTTGCTGAAAAAATTAATAAGCATGTGGCTAAACGTTATGTGCTTGCCGATGGCAAAGGTGTTTATAGTTCGGTCAGTATAGGGATTGCGCGTTTTCCTGAAGATGCCCTCGATCTCGAGCAGCTGTTAAATTGCGCCGATCAGGCCATGTATATTTCAAAGGCTAATGGTCGTAATCGTTATCATTTTTTTACTGAGCAAATGCAGCTCAATGCCGAGCGTATTGCCAGCCTTCATAATCAACTTAAGCAGGCACTCGATCAACAGACCTTCGAGCTTTATTACCAGCCCATAGTGAATGCGACCACAGGTTTGATTGTTCGCGCCGAGGTTTTACTTCGTTGGCAGCTTGAAGGGCAATTCATTCCCCCCGATGAGTTTATTCCCATCGCGGAGAACAGCGGCTTAATCGTTGATATTGGTCGAGATGTGCGCCTTGGCGCTATGCAAACTATCTTAGAAATGCAGGCTCACAATTGGCCGATTAACTTGTCGGTGAATGTGTCGACCTTTGAGTTTTGGTCCCATGAACTGCAAGATGCCTTTGTGGAGTCCTTTGCTGCGATTACTGAGCAACTTGAGGTGACAGATTTCCCCTATGATAGATTAACCCTTGAGATCACTGAATCTTTGCTGATGAAGCAACATACGCATCTAATTGATGTGCTTAATGGTTTACGGATTATGGGGATTAAAATTTCCTTGGATGACTTTGGTACTGGCTATTCGTCCTTGTCCTATTTGGCGAATTTCCCTATCGATCAAATTAAAATCGACAAGAGCTTCATCGACCGATTAGATGAAGGCAAGCGCCACGAAGCGTTGGTGGAGGCCATAGTGCGGTTAAGCCATGCGTTAGATTTAACCGTGACGGCAGAAGGGGTGGAAACTGAGTCACAACTTAAGTTTGTGATGTCGAATCATATTCAAGAAATTCAAGGTTACCTTTTCTATAAGCCTATGCCTAAAGCCGCTTTCTTTGCGCTGTTGGCAAAGCAAGCTGAGCTGCATTAGGTTTTTTGACGTTGGACCTTGATGTGAGGGCGGCTTAATCAGCGACAGTTTGATTTAGATATCGGATTTAGATGTAAGGTAAGAATTCAAGTTTTAGATATAACACATTGAAATATAATAAATAAAAAGAGCGCTTAGGCGCTCTTTTTATTACTGAAAACGGGTGCTGCACACTGTATCTGCGTTCACATTGAGTCAGGTTGGCGAGCGTTAAGATTTAGCGGTTAGCTGACCGTTAATCACTAGGCTCAAGTATTCAGTAAAGTCATGACCGTGATTTTGCAGCATTTTAGGGAACATAGAAATCGGCGTAGAACCTGGGAACGTATTGATTTCATTCAATAGAATTTCATTGTCCGCGGTTAAGAAAAAGTCGATGCGCGACAGATGACGCAGCTTCATTCCTTTGAATGCCTTGATTGCATAGGCGCGGATCTGTTCGCTGATCTCTGCTGAAACATGTTGCGCGACCACATCGGTGCGCGCTTTACTGTTTTTGGCGTATTTCTCATCGAAGGTGTAGAAGGTGTTGCTATCACAGATGATTTCACCTGGCACTGTCGCCACCACTTCACCATTGTACTCGTAGACTGCGACTTCTAACTCGCGGGCTTTTATGGTTTTTTCAACGATCACATAGGGCGCATAACCAAACGCATCCTTGAGCACGCCTGCAACTTTATTGCTGTCGTCCACTTTGTAACAACCGACAGAGGAGCCCTGTGATGCTGCTTTGACGAAGATCGATCCCCATTGTGCTAAAGCCGCTTGGGTTTGCTCAATCGCCGCATCATCGAACTGATTCAGGAAAATATACGGCGTATTAGGAATACCTAAGGCCGAGAACCACATTTTAGCGGTGATCTTATTGAAGCAGTTGCTGCTCGCTTCGGATTCGCAGCCAAAATAGGGCAGTTGGATCAGATTAAAATAGGATTGAATGTCGCCGGTCTCACCGGGATAGCCATGAATGCAAGGAATGACGTAATCGACTGGCCATGGCGTTTTGCTTTCATCACGGAAGCGAATCTCGCGGCTATTGGTCAGCTCACAGTCGTCACCAGCTGCTGTGCGGTACTGGCCGAATTTATCCAGCTCGACGCGTAACACAGAAAACTGCTCAGATTTTGCCAGTGAGGTTTCAAAATAGTTGGCCGACATTAATGAAATATCGTGTTCGGCACTTCCGCCGCCGCACAGCAAAAGCAGATTGATCTTAGACATTATGATTCCTCAAAGTGAGCAAAATCGGATGATATCGGCCTGTGGCAATACGAACATCATCCTATAGTACAACCGCTGTCATCTTAGTTTTCTTGTCCCTATGAGTGCAAGGTTTTGCTGACTGACGGCAATTAAGTGGTGAATTTTAACGCATTTAATCGCATTGCAAATAAGGGCTTGTGCATTTGGCGAGGTTATTTTGATTTTTGTGGGGTTAACTGACAATGTCTTGCAATTGTGGAGTTACTATTCGCTGCGATGAATAGCCGCGAAAAAAATTAGCATTCGGGATGCGTTTCAACATGGCATTGTTGTAGGGAATACTTGGTTGAAAGTTATCGTAAAGAGTTTTGGTAAATGGCGAGGGTAAAATTTGTATGATTAATAAAAACATTCGGTTAGCTCAGTTACACGATGCAGAGAGTATTCAGCTGCTACTTGAGCAGCTAGTTACGCTTTGCCTGTGGCCACGTTAGCCAAGACGTTAACTGAGTACCAAGATAACCCTCAGTCCCGCAGTGATGAGTTACTGGTATACGAGCAACTCAATGCGCAGGGTGAGCCGCAAGTTGTTGCTGTGATGGCCTTGATGTTCTTTGATTATTTCCCCGCTTTGAGTCGTATCTGTCGCATTACGGCGATAGTAGTGGATGCCGATATGCGAGGTCAGGGCATCGGCACTCAACTGATTGATTTTGCTAAAGCACGGGGAAGACAAGAAGCCTGTCAGTTACTCGAACTCACTACATCGACCCAGCGCATTGCCACGCAGCAATACTATGAAAGTATAGGGTTTACCAAAACCTCTTTCCGTTACAGCTTAGTCTTGAGTTAAACGAACCTAACCCAACCTAACTTAACCCCAAAGCCTGTCAGCAAGACCCGATGCGCGTTGAGTGGCTTGGCTACTGGCCCGCTCGAATACGTGCTGGGTGCCTAAGCAGGTAAAGTGCACTTTAGCGCGGGTGATGGCGGTGTAAACCAACTCTTTAGTCAGCAGTTGCCACTGGGCTAGGCTGGGACTTGGCGGCAATACTAAGGCCACACGGCTAAATTCGCTACCTTGGCTTTTGTGGACTGTCATGGCGTAACAGGTTTCATGGCTGGGCAAACGGGCTGGCAAGACTTTTAACAGGCTGCCATCGGCCTTGATGAAGTGCGCCATTAAACGTTCGGGTTTATCTTCATCCTGCAAAATCAATCCGATATCACCGTTAAACAGGCCTAAGTTATAGTCATTGCTTTGGATGATAATCGGCCGACCCAGATAAAACTCCTGTAGCGGTTTAATCAGCTTGGCATTGGCCAATGCTTGAGTTACATACTGATTGATGCCTTCAACCCCATAATCGCCCGAGCGCATGGCGCATAAAATGCGGTACTGGTTAAAGCTTTCTATGATCTCAGCTGTGCTTGGACGTGCGCTAAAATCACTATGACTTTCATCGCTAATGTTTACATTGCTATTCAAGGCGCTGAGATAAATACCATATTGCTGGCAGGCTTGCTCCAGCAGTAAATTGAGTCCCATATTATTAGCAGGCTCGCTCACTTTGGCTTGGGTTTGGCTTACGACCATACTGTGTTCTAACCAGCTCAATTCAGCAGGGCCTTGTTGCCAAATCTGCAAAATGCCTTGAAGATCTGCGCGATTAACGGCGCTCGCAAGCAGTCCAATCCCTGCATCGCCTTTAAATCTGTGGCTGTGCATCAGCATACACAAGCTATCGCCAAGTTTAGGGGCATCGCTGATATAGGGCGTTAACTCAAAACCCGTTAAAGCACTCAGGCGCTCGGCTTGTTCCTTGGAATAGCGCATTTGCCACAGAGCAGGGCTGTTTGACGCTAAGTTGTTCTGAGCAAAATTATTGGGAACAACTGACATTTTTAGGCCAGCACAAATATCGGCGAGCACAGCGCCAGCCTCAACCGAGGCGAGTTGGTCCTGATCGCCGAGTAAAATCAAACTGGCGTGCTCGGGCAAGGCGCTGAGCAATTTATACATCATGGGCAAATCGACCATAGAGGCTTCATCGACGATCAATAAGTCGAGCCGCAGCGGATTACCTTGATGGTGGCGAAAGTGCGGCGAGTTGGGGATCACTCCGAGCAGTCTGTGTAGGGTTGATGCCTCCTCTGGAATACGCCCCAATGCCGTTAAAAAATCTTGGCTATGTCTATTGCGAGCTTCATCAATAACATCAGCACGGGTGCTGAGTTCCTTCGCCAGACGCGCTTTCGAGGCTTTGATCGATTCGCTTAACCGAGCGGCCGCTTTTCCCGTGGGTGCGACTAAACGGATTTCCTGCATGGACTCCATTTGTAACAATAACAGAAGCTTAGTCACAGTGGTGGTTTTGCCCGTGCCTGGGCCGCCAGTGATCACCGACAGTTTTTTACCCAGCGCGGTTGCTGTGGCGACCTTTTGCCAATCAATGGGTGCTGCGCTTTGTGTGCCTTCACTTTTAGTGATTACATTGGTAGTGAGTGCATTGCGAGTGAGTGAATGGGGATCGCTCACATTGGCAGGGAACAGTTGATCTAACAGTGACCTCAATTTAGCGGTTTGAGTATGCTCTTTGTGGCTTGCCTCTTCAGAGTGTTTAGATACGCTTCCCGATAGGCGGATTAACGAAGCGGCCACTGAGGTTTCAAATTGATGATAACGTTGTAGATAGAGTCTGCCATTATCAAAAATAAGTGGTTTGTTACTGCCATGTTGGCCAACGGCATCAAAGCTTTGCAAGGTCTCTGTGAGCGCTTCGAGACTTAAACTGATTTTACAATGGCTATTTTGCTCGGCCATAGGATTAAGCGGCACGATATGGGCAAGCACTAGGCAGCTATGCTGTGAAGATAATTGCTGGCTTAACAGCGCACATAGCAACATAAACAAGGGTTGTTGGCTGCCACTTGGATGCAAGTGGCTCATCTCGAGCGCGAAATGTCGGTCGAGCGGTGTGAGCAGTCGTTCTTGCTCCCACTGTTTTAACAGCTCTGGCAGCGGCGCGCTAAGCTGAATTGCGCCATGGTCTATCCATTTCGCGGCTGTGAGTGAATGTGCATTTAGCCCTTGGGTTGAGCGCATCATGCCGTGACTCCTGTATCGATTGCACCAGCTAATTTGCTGTGAAATAAATTATCATTAAAAAGTGAATCCAGCGCGAGAATAAGTGCCTTCGGCGGCTTGTCGTAGTAAATACCGTAGCCGGGATACTGAGCCGACATACCCCGTAAGAACAAGTAATAACAACCGCCGATATGGCTGTCGTAGTCATAACTTGGCAGGCGTAAACTCAAATATCTGTGCAGCGCCAATGAGTATAGGATGTACTGCAAATCGTACCTATGATCGGTTATGGCACTTTGCAGCGCGCTTTGATGATAGGCATTGATGTTGTCGCCTAAATGATTCGACTTATAGTCGGCGATATAATATTTTCCTTGGTATTCAAAGGCTAAGTCGATAAAGCCTTTGAGCATGCCCTTGAGATCATCAAACTTAAGTGTCGACTCATAGCCAAACTGCTGCAGTAGCGCATTGAGCTCAGTATCCTTAAGTTCGCTTAAGGGTAAATAAAACTCCATTTCGACTAAGGTATCCTGTGGCGATAACTTGGCTAAGCACAAATCAGGATGCTCAGGTTTGGGTGTCTTGGAATGATTCTCGAAGGCCGATGTTGAAGGCATTGTCGTAGGCATTGTTGATGCTGGCACTGTTGTTGGCATTAGCCCAAGCGGCGCATGCAGCACATCCAGATACCAAGTGTGCAATACCGTTTGCCACTCGGGCGCGATACCGTATTTCAGCATGGCTTTAGGCAGTTGCAGCGGTAAGTCTCTGTCTGCCTGCGTAAAATCAATCTCTTCTAGCACTAAATGCATAAAGCTACCGGCATTAGCGCCGCGCTCAAAGTTAAAGCGATTAAGCATGCCATCCTGCAGCTCATGACTTGGCTCATCTGGAATAGAGAGTGTTTGCGCAGCCATATATTCAAGCGTACCTAATGCTTCATCATCGGCGCCCGGAGCGGCTTTGCCATGACTGGTATTTTTAACTAGGCCTGAATAACTGCCGACTCGCCACGGAGTGCAGTATTGGCGGGTTAAGGTTTTCGCGCTCAGTATTTGTGCTATGTCTTGGCTTGAGGGCAATGGCCGCTCGCCTATGTCATCGGGAACCTTATCAATACTTATGGCTTCCACATTTTGGGCGAGCTGCTGCGCTGCATTGCAGACACGGGCAAAGTCACATTCTGAGTCGCCTATGCCGAGCAGATAGCCGATGGCGGTTTCATGCAGCTGACTTTTAAGGCCATTTTTAAGCTGACGACTGTGATTGGCGATATACAAGTAACACAAATACACAGGGCGAGTGAGCGCCACATATAACAAGCGCAAGTCTTCGGCCAAGGTTTCTTGTTGGGCGCGCTCCCAACCCTCATCTGTGCCTTCGATATCCCACACGAGTTCTTGCTCACCTGCGTCGTTGATTCTGTGGTACAGCATAGGCGTCGGGCGACGGCGATTGTCGCGGGCTAGGCTGACAAAGGGCACAAAGCACACGGGATACTCAAGGCCCTTACTCTTATGGATAGTAACGATCTGCACCAGATTCTGCTCGCTCTCGAGGCGCAGCTGCTGTTCATCGGTTCCCGTGTTATCAATCAGTTGTTGTTCATACCAATTGAGTAGGGCGCTAATACCATCAAGCTCGGTGGCCTTTTGCTGTAATAGCTCGGCAAGGTGACGAAAATCCGTCAAACGGCGCTCGCCATTCGTGGCATCTTGCTCCTGTGCATCGGTTTGCGTACTAGCGGAGTGCAGTAAACGGTCAATCAGCTTAGTGCTATTGGCAAGGCTTAATAGCGCGGGCATGATGCCGCGTTTTTGCCACACTTGGTGCAAGTTAAAAAACTGCTCTAATAACAGCTGTCTGTGCTCTTCATCTTGGTTAAAGGCATGAATTTGCTCGGCGCTGTAGCCTAATAATGCCGTGGCTAGGGCGCTGCGCAGTGCCCGCTCATCCTTAGGATTCGCCAGAGATCGTAAAATTAACGCCATTTCCCGCGCTTCAAGGGTATCGAATACACTGTCGCGACTTAAAAACACCGCGCCTATGTGGCGTTTACTTAATGCGGTTTTCATCACCGCCGCCTCGTTGCGATCCCGCACTAAGATAGCGATGTCTTTAGCGATTAAAGGTCCGTTTGGGCTGTGGCATTCGCCATTGGCCGCATCTGTCAGTAAACGGGTGATCTCCGCCGCTGCATCTTCGGCGAGCAAGTGTCTGGCGGTGGTTTTGTTGAGGCCGTTTTCTGCGCTTTCGCTTAAGAGTCTTAATCTTAAGGCCGCTGGATTGACGGTTTTTTCAGTGAGGGTTTTCCCCTTGGCACTGCTGGGCGTTTTCACGCTATCAAAGGGGATCGACTGACTGATAAAAGGATCGTGATGCTGGCTAAACAGATGGTTAACCCCAGCGACCATGTTTGCGCTTGAGCGGTAGTTGGTATCCAGATGATAGTGCGCCTGCGTATGATGGCGGGCCTCAATATAGGTATGGATATCGGCACCACGGAAGGCATAAATGGCTTGCTTAGGATCGCCAATCATCAACAGGCTGAGCTTATTTTCTGTATCGTTTTTGCCTTGCTGCTCAAACGAGTAGCGGCCTTGGTAGATGCCAGAGAAGATCGCAAATTGCAGCGGATCGGTATCTTGGAATTCATCAATAAGCGCGACGGGGAAACGTGTCGCCACGGCTTTGGGCAAGGTTTCATTATTGGCGTTTAACGCGCTCGCTAATGTCGTGAGTAAATCATCTGGGGTCAGCACATTTTTTTGCTGCTTTTGCTGGGCAAATCGCTCGCTTATACCAAGTTTCGCACTATACAAAAACGCTGGTTTAATGGCGGCAATCAATGTAGCGAGCTGCTCCATATGATCCATCAGCGGCGCTTCGCTCACGCTTGGGATCACGCCGCCCTTGTTGAGCTTTAACTCAGACAAGGACAAGGCTTCTAACTCTTTCAGTGGCGGCAACCCATGACCGAAGGCGAGCCAGTTATCCAGCGCATCGAACATGGCGGCGAGCTTGGGGTATTTATCCGTTGCCTTGCCAAAGCGGGTGCCATTCAGTGGCAAACTGTGTAGCAATGCCAATAAGCCATCGCGTCCCCGTGGCCAAGCTAATTTAAAGCGCTCTAAACTTTGGCGCAGTGACATGGCCAAGGCATCAAACTTAAGCGCGGGTTTCAGAGGCTTTGCTTGACTGGCGCCAAGGAGCGGTCGCAACTGCTTGACTAAGCCATCGGGCTCGCCAAATTCCTTGGCAATGATTTGTGCTAAGTAATCGGGCAGCGGATAACAGGCCTCACGCCAAAAATCCCGCACGGCATGGTGCAAAAACTCGCTGTCGTCTAAGGTGAAGTCCGATTCGAACAGCAGGGAGGACTCAAAGGCGAGATCCGATAAAATTCGCTGACAGAAACCGTGGATGGTAAAAATTGCCGCTTCGTCGAGGGATTTAAGGGCGAGATCGAATCGCCTCAGGGCAATGGCGCGTTCACTCTCTGGGGTGTTGTCATACAGCGCCTGCACAAAGGGATCGGCAATCGTTAGCCCTAAGAAGCACTTGAAGGCGACTTGAATACGCCGGCGAATACGGTCCCGTAACTCTTCGGTGGCCGCATTGGTGAAAGTTACCACGAGAATTTGCTCACAGGTCAGCGGCGCTGCTATGCCATCACCAAGCAATAAGCGTAAATAAAGACCTGAAATAGTGTAGGTTTTACCTGTGCCAGCGCTGGCCTCAATAAGACGACTACCGCCAAAGGGCAATGTGAGTGGATCAAGCGCCTGCGCCGCTGAATGTAAGGCTGCTGCGTTTAACTGAATCTGTTCACTCATGCTTGCTCTCCCTGTGCGCTATCGCGGTTTAAATGTGCTGCAGTAGCGTGTGTTTCAGTCGCTTGTACATTGGGAGTTTGGCCTTGGCTCATGCCATCGTTCAGCGCAAATTCCTCAAGCTGAGCCAGCGTATCTTTGAGATATAAACTCACCATAGGGCGATAGATGCGCTCGGCTAATACGCCAAAGCTATTCTCAGAGAAATCCCGCGGAAAACTGAATAAGCGTTGGTAATGGGGCTCGTTCCCTTCACCTAATTGACTCTGCTCATCCAGCCATTCAGGTAACGCTTGCTGCAAACGCTCATCGTGCTCACCCTCGCTGCTGACGTAGGCCAGTGAGGTGCGCGGCATAAAACACAGTGGGTATTGCTGACCTTGATAAAACAGCACCAGCAAATCGGCCAGTAACGCATGGGCGCGCTCAGCTGTGATTGGCGCTAAGGCGTGGAAATGCCCCATGTCGAGTAGATAGCTTGCATGTGTGTGGCCCATTGCCATTAAACACAGGTGGCGAAGGTATAACCTAAGCGCATCGCGGCCGTGGGCGCTACCAGGGCGGTAATTGACTAATCCCTTAGGGCTTAAGTCATCGATACGGCCTTGCAGTAACACTTGCTGGGATCTGCCCGCCGTGATGGGCAAGTCAAACACGAGTTTAATATCCGCATGGCTGCTGGCTTGTTCTCCCTTGAGGAACAAGGTTCTGCCAATCAAAGGTTTAATATCATGCTGATATTGGCGCAGTAGCAAATCATCGAAGGGCTGCATCGGCAAACTGCCGCTGGCTTTGAGGCGTTTAATCAGCTCGATATCGGGCTCAGTCAGACCTTGGCCTATGGCATCGTCGAGTAACTGGGCCTGCAACATATAGCGCTCTAGGGCATTTAGGCTAAAGGGCTCGTCATTATCATCGGCCTGAATATTAAGGCTAAGATCGACTTTAAGCGTTCGGTTGAAGAAGTACTGCGCCGGATTTCGAAAGAAACGGATCAGGGCAGACACATCCACTTGCTTGCTTTGCTGTTGTTCGCGCACAGAAGCGGGCTGTGCCTCTGTATCTGGCATTGAGTCTTGCTCATCCGCTTCGAGCAGGATGCGAGTTTGTGCGCCGATAAAGCGGCCCGCATGTGTGCCCGCAGCGTCGACATTGGGCGGACACCATTGCTGGCTGTAACTTTGGCCTATGTTTGAGCCATCTTTGTCATCACTTTTTACTGCGGATTGATACAACTTAGGATCGAAGGGTTGCAGCGGCTGGTGGCTGACGATCGCGTTATAGAGGGCTTTTTCAGCATCTTCTGGTTCTATGGGGCTTGAAGCTTTCTGCGATTGAGCCAATAGCGTTTCAGGCAAATAGCACAGCTGACAATATTCAATCAGTTCAGAGACGAGCATAGAGGCGATACGCTCAGAGTTATCCCGTTCGCTGCGGCCTATATAGCTGATATACAGTTGCTCGCGCGCCGACAATAAGGCTTCTAAAAACAAATATCTGTCATCGAGGCGGCGGGAGCGATCGCCTTTACGGGCACCAAAGTGAGCCATTAAATCAAAGCCGACAGGATGCTGAACCCTAGGATAAACCCCATCATTCATGCCGAGTAAACACACGACCTTAAAGGGGATCGAGCGCATCGGCATCAAGGTACAAAAGTTCACGCTTCCCGCAAGATAACGCTGGCCGACCCGAGATTCGGTTAAGCGTTGATTAAACCATTGCTGCAGCACTTCAATACTGAGGCTAAGTCCGCTTATGCTCTGTTGGGCTAGCGTCTCGAACATACTTGTATCTAACGAGTTTGTATCTAATGGCTTGCCCGCTGATAGTAACTCTTGCTCTAGGGCGGCAATGGCATCGCGGATTTCCTGTAACTGCTCGCGCTCATCTTCATCTGTGTCGTAGAAGGCATCCAGCAGCTCAGTTAATTCAGCCAAACGCAGGGCGCCCACTTGCGGTAAGGCGAGTATTTGCGCCGTTTTATCGAGTACTTCAATAAAATTGAGTAACTTACCTAACGCCTGCGCCGATTGGCCTTCGATGCCAGTCACGATCAGATGATCTTGGTATAGCGGCGCATCGTCACTCAAGGCGTAGCCTAAAATCAGCCTTTTAATACCAAAGGCCCAGGAGTTTTGCTCAAATGCCGGTACGCCTTGTTTTAGGCGACTTTGTTCATCGCGGCCCCAGCGCACGCCCGCTTCATCTAACCAGCGGCGGATGAGTTGCAATTCATCGTCATCGAGCTGGAAACGGCGCAAAATGGCGGGCACTTCGAGTATGCTCAAAATGTCGGTCAGACCAAAACGGCTCTGATTAATCCCGAGTAAATTCAAAAAGCTATTGATGAGCGGTGATTCCTGCGCTGCGCCGCGGTCGGCAATTGCGTAGGGAATGTAATGCAGGCCTTGCTTCGCCGAGAAGACGGCATCGATGTAGGGCGCGTAGGCGGCGACATCGGGCATCATCACCACTATGTCTTTGGGTGTCAGGTCGGCATGGTTGCAGAGTAACTCAAGCAAGTGATCGTGCAGGGTTTCGACTTCCCGCAGTGGACTGTGACAACTTTTGACTCGAATGGATTCATCGTCGTGCTTAAGCAGGCGTCTGTGCTTGACATTCTGATACAGCTCGGCATCAGGCCCTAGCACTCTGTCTAAGGTTTGCATCTCTAAAATATCGTATTGCACCCCGTGGAGCATGCTGGCATGACTGTGTGGCGAGTTGGGATCGTCACAGGGCTCACAATACACATCGTCGCCAAAGTCGCAGTGTTCGGCGGGGAGCTCAAGCAGCATATCGAGTAATTCACGGCCCATCTTGCCGTTATTGGCAAGCAGCGGATTGCCTACTTCGAGTTTATCTTCCCATAGTTCTGCTAATTGACGTTTACCCGCATATTGCACCGCCATGCGGGCACGATTACGGGGATCAACAATGTCACCCCAATAGTGCTGACATGGGCTTAAACCCAGCACGATCACATCGATGCGGCCTGCCAGATGGTAAAGCACCTCAAGGGTTTGCGGCGCCATTGAGGAAATGCCAAACACAAATAAGCGTTGTGGCAATTGGGCGAGTGACGTGTCGGGGTTATTCAGCGCGGCAATCAAGTCACTGTGCAGGTTAGCCCTGTGGTAATGGCTTTGATTAAGCTCATCACGGTTAAAGGCAATGAGCGCGCGCCATAAAATAGGTTGCCAGCGTTGGTCTTCATTCAGCGATTTGGTGAGTGAGTCGGGATGCTCGTTTTGCTCCCACGCTAAAATCCAATCGGGCCGATACACTAAGTATTGGTCGAAGATATCGGCAATCCGGCCACAGAGTTGGTACAGCTTAATATCGTCAGCCGTCATATCACGGGTGTTGTGCAGTTCACTTGTATCGGCGGCATTTGTGCGGGATTGCTGATGACTTAGATAGTGTCTCAACGGCCCAAAGGCGTCATCTTGTAACATGCGCGGCAAGAGTTGCATCAGCTTCCAGGTCATCGCCGCCTTAGTGAAGGCGTTGTCCTTGGGCACATCGGGTAATAAGTCATGGCACAACTGCCAGGTAAAGCTCGACGGCAGCGGAAATTCCAATGCGGCGGCAATCCCATTTTGTTTGGCGATTTCGAGGCGCAGCCAAGTCGACATGCCAGGACTCTGCACCAGAATATGCTCGTTACTCAGTAGACGTGCAAAAGTAAGGGGTTGGGTCAGGTAAGCGGCTAAATGGGCGCAGAGCACTTCCATCTGATTGGACTGGATTAACTTTAGCATGTGTAACTCGGCATGGTGACAGTAAAACAATTCTATGTGTTTGATTTATAAGATTCAACACTATTGCTGCTTCTGTGGAATTAACCCGCAATTTTAGGCGTTTACTTAGCATTAAACTGGTGAAACTTGGCCGGCTAATGCTCAGCTTACCAATGCTAGGCTAGCGTGAACTTCTTTTTCACCTTTACCCTGAGCAATAACCAATTCAGTTGCTTCGCCGCCGCTTTAAATTTTGTTAAATGCGCTTGATAGTCATCAGCCGGTAAATCTTGATACTTCAGCGCCACATAACTTTGGGTCAAGGTGTGCATCAGCGTACAAAGCTGTGGTGCACTGTGTTGGTATTGCTCGATAATCTGCTGCGCAAATTGGTTTGGCCCATCACTGTCATTACGCTTAATACCATGGCGGGCGAGGCGATTGCAGATCTGTTGATAGCGAGCACTGATAGGATCGCCCTGAGTGCTAAAATGTAATAGTCCCGCACTGTAGGCGATATAGAGCACGATAAGGCTGATACACAGCCCCATAAATACCGCGATTTTAGTGTTAGTTACATCACCTAAGATGCCGCTGAGCACTTGATTCTGTCTATCTTGATTGAAACCCAGTACCCACACGCTCCAGTAATAATCTATGCTGGCAAAACGTTGCCTTAACTCATTGAGCCAAGGCATAGATTTAAAGCGTAAGCTACTAAAAGGGCTTTCCTGCAGGTAACTTAGCGCAGGATCAAACTGGGCGTCGAAACCTTGTTCGATACGATCGGGCGCCACCATAGCGGTCGGGTCGAAACGCACCCAACCTTCACCTTCGAGCCAAACCTCTGCCCATGCATGGGCCATATATTGATACACGCTGTAGTAACCCGCTTGCGGATTAAATTCGCCGCCCTGATAACCTGTAACCATACGTGCGGGTAAACCTGTGGCCCGCGCCATAAAAACGAAGGCTGCGGCATAGTGCACACAAAATCCGGCTTTGTTTTCAAATAGAAAATCATCCACTTGCTGCGGCCCAAGTGGAGGCAGCGTGAGTGTGTAGAAAAAAGGCTCGGTATTGAAGTGGCGCATCATGGCCCACAATCGTGGCTTAGGCTCGGGATATTGAGTCTTGAATTGCTCGGCCAGTGCCCAAGTTCGTGGATTACTGTTACTCGGCAGTTCGAGGTTAATCTGCCTTTGCCGCGCCGAGAGCTTGAGATCCATCTTCGCCTTGGGCCAAGACTCTACTTGATAACTCATTCGCTGATCGACATTGCGCAGCGCTAACAGCCGATAGTCGGGCATATTGACCACGTTATCATCTTGGCTATAGGCGACATCGAGACCAAATAACCACTGCTGGTGGCTCGGCTCAGCAATCACTTGGTAACGAATACTCGGCTTATTGTTTTGCTTGCCTTGTTTTGCAGTATCTTGACCTTCGCTACTTATCGAAGCGGGGTTCTTTGTTAAATCAGGATCATTGGTCATTAAATCAGGGATATTGTTCATAGCGTCAGGACTGGTGACCATCAAAGCTGGATTATTAAGCATCAATGCGGGGCTGGGCCGAGAGGGCGGAAACAGCAGCGCATCTTTTTGCAGCTTTTTAATGCCTTCCTCCTGACGCCAAGTCATACCGTCATAGTTTTCCATCACCAGAGCGCGCCAATATAACTCAGCATTAATGGGCGCCGCATTGGTAAAACTCGCCCTAAAGGCCAGCTCGGTCGAACGGGTGAGCTTACCGATATCACCAATGGCCAGACTATCGGACAAGCCCGTTTGCGCTTCTTTCATGTTGGGCACTAACCAGAGCGGCGCAAAACGCGGTAACACCAAAAACAACAGCAGCGCGAGGGGCACACTCTGGAGTAAAAATTTACTACCGAGCCACGCCGTGTGTTTTAGGGAGTGTTTATCTTGATACAGGGTCACGAGCACGCAGGTGTTGATCAACGTCACCACGAGTAAATGCGCGGTATTGAGTAAGGATTGGTGATCAATAAAGGTCAGCGCGATAATAAAATAGCCCGCGAGGACGACAACCCGCACATCCCTTTGGTTACGCATTTCAATGTATTTTAAGGCATAACCTAACAGCAGCAGATTCACGAGTGCGTTGAGTAAGCCTATTTCCTTGGACACGAGTGCCAGTGTGGTTGCGGCGCCGATCGCAAGACTGGTGACCAGAAAACGCGGCGGCTTTGCCACTTTGCCGACATAAATCCCCACACGCCACAGCAAACAAATTGCGCAAATGCCTAAGGTCCAAGGCGTGGTTTTATCAAATAGCGGGCTGAGTACGGCGATATTGGTGATCAATAACCAAAATAAAGTCTGACGGCTGATATTATCGCCAATTTGCGGTGTCGTGCTGTTGGCCGTTAATGTCATACCTGTTCCCTCGTGGTCGGGATATGACGTTTCTTGCTGGTGGTTTTAGCCGTTTTATTTGAGTGCTTTGCCGCTGATGACGAATTAACGGCTGACGGCGCTAGCTGGGGATACAAGGCGAGGGCCTTATGGCAGGCGATCCTATGGCTATGACAGATAGAGGGCGCGATCAATATATCCTCGCCCATGGGTGTTTGCAGATGTAAGCCGAAATACTGCTCGAGTTGCGTGAGTTTATTGATTTGCCAGCTTAATTGACTCAACTGGGTTTCGAGCCGTTTAGCATCGGGTCTGAGTCTTAACCAAACGGGATCGCCTTGGGGCTGCTGAAACTCTTTACTCAACATACCGCGACCCTGCGCCCACTGTTTCCACGCCACTTGCTTGAGGGACTCGCCGAGCACATGGGGTTTAAGTCCTTTAAACTCATCGATGCCTGACACATGTTTACCCGCCAGTAACAGGGGATCTTGCTCAGACTGAGTATGATCAGCCTCAAGTTGCAGCGGCGCTTCAATCGGCTGGGCAAAGACTAAGTGACTAATGGCCAAATCCACATGGGACCATGCGCGGCAAAGCCCTAAGGGATAGAAGGATTCAATTTTGAGCCGACCTGGTGACACTTGGCCCCGCTGATGATATTCGAAGGGCACGAGCGCTTGCTGTTCATCTGTACCGACGTTCTGCACTGTATAAGTGTGATTATGCGGATAGTTTAGCTGGATGTTATGACCACTATGATGGGTGCTGATGAGGACAGGAAAAGTTAAGGTCTCGCCCGCATAGACTTCGGGCGGCGTCATGGCGCGTAAATGTAGACCAGCAAGATTTTTGTAACTGTAGAGAATACAGGTATTAAACAGGCTTAGGAGTAAGATGCTAAGGCCAATGACTAAGTTATTTTGATAGTTAGTGCCAAATAGATATAAGAGTAAAACCAACCCGAGCCAAACCAAACCGAAACCACTCGGCAAAATAAAAATGCTGCGATGGCTTAAGGTGATTTCAGGACTCGGTGGTAAACGCCTTGCTAACCAACGCTGCCAAATCGGTACTAGAGTCGGAACGAAAGTAGGGCGTATCAGTCGTTTCACTTCTGCATCACTTCCATGGTTGAATGGCTTGCTTTAATGCCTAGGTTAACTGCTCGATTAACTGCATGCCTTAGCAATATTGTTCATGACAGCGGTTCATCACATGATGGGGTTAACGCTCGCCAGAATTCGCTCGGATAAGGCTTCACCCTGTAATTGGCTACTGGTTCTGAGTCTATGCTCCGCCACGCAGCAAAATACCGCTTGCACATCTTCGGGAACTAAATAATGTCGGCCCGCTAAAAAAGCCCATGCTTTAGCGGCTTGCAATAGGGCTTTGGTAGCGCGGGGCGATAAACCCACGCTATCACTTTGGCTGCGAGAAAAATTCACTAAGGCCAGAATGTAATTGAGTAAAGCATCGGAAGCGCTGACCTTGTCGCATTGTTCTTGCAGTTGCATCAAGGCCAGTGGCGTCAGGCATTGGGGCAGTTGATCTAAGGTTAAGTGGTTATGATTGCTCTTCAGCATCGCAAGTTCGGCGTCGTGGCTTGGATAACCAATAGATAGACGCATCATAAACCGGTCGAGCTGCGATTCTGGTAGCGGAAAAGTGCCGGATTGATCGGTGGGATTTTGGGTCGCGATCACAAAGAAAGGATTGGGCAATCTGTGGGTGATGCCATCGACGGAGATTTGTTGTTCTGCCATCGCTTCAAGCAAGGCGCTTTGGGTCTTAGGGCTGGCTCGGTTGATTTCATCGGCCAAGATCATCTGCTTAAAAATCGGCCCTGGATGGAAAATAAATTGCGCCTGATGTTTATCAAAAATAGACACGCCGAGAATATCAGCGGGCAGCATGTCGCTGGTAAATTGAATTCTTTGGTAACTCAAGCCTAAGCTTTGGGCTATGCCATGGGAAATACTGGTTTTACCCATGCCGGGTAAATCTTCAATCAGCAGGTGGCCGCGGGCGAGAATGCAGGTCAAGGCAAGCCGAATTTGCCTTGGCTTGCCCAGCAACACTTGTTCGAGTTGTTGTAGTAATTCGCTGATCCCAGATTGTGCCACGGGCGACTCCTAATACATTTAAAAGCGTAACTGAAAGTGCATGCGAAAGCAGACAAGCTTTACCACTATGGCGGATCATCGCCTGCTTATCCAGTGGCATTTCTAGTGCGAAATCAATTACTCGACTGAATGACGTTTAGGCTTGCGTGTGCTGGTGGCGCAAAGTCAAAGGGCGGCGCGTAGAGCTATGCAAGACACAGCGCTTGGCTGCTGGTGGGGCGAATAAACCAGGATTTAAACAAAAAGCCTTGGACTAAGTCTACGCCTATGTCTCGCGCAAAGGCTAAGTGAGCTTCAGTTTCTATGCCTTCTAAAATGCACTGTTTGTTGGTTTGCTTGGCAAAGTTAATCAGCGCTATGAGTAACTGGACGCCTTCAGGATGCGTGATGTGCGTTAACCAATGGCGATCGAACTTGAGATAATCCACATTCATCATCAAATCAACACAAAGCATGGAGTGGGGCGCGCCAATATCATCGAGCGCCACTTGGATATTCGCTTGTTTAAATTGGCCGAATAACTGATTGGCCAGTTGAGCATCGCTAATGCAGGTATTTTCAATGATCTCGACCGTAATTTGCTGGTATTGCGATAACAGCTTTATAAGCTTGGCAGTATGTGGCCCATCGACTGCGTGGGGATCGACATTGATAAAAATACGCTGCTGGCTGGGCGCGTGAGCGAGTTGAAATGCCTTGGCTTGATATTCAACGGCGGCGAGCAACTCTGTGGATTCATGCAATTGCTCGAACACGATATTGGGTGCAACCGCATCGCCATTAGGTAGATAAAAACGCGCTAAGGCTTCATAGCCGTCGATGGCTAACGTATGGGGATCGACAAAGGGTTGGTATTCGCAGCTAAGTGTTAACGAGCTAAGGTTAATCATGGGCCTAATGGGAGTCTTAATGCATTAATACTAATTATTCGCATTTAATCACTCGCAGTGCAAACAAGTTTACGATAAAACGGCGTGACTGCTGAATAATTATTCGCTTTGCTAATTATTTGAATTTAGAGAATATCATTAAGAATTTTAGGCGGTTAAAGCATGAGCATTATCTTAGGGTATGCTGAAAAGTAGGAACTCGATACTGCTGAGCATCGAGTTCCATTTTAGGTTGCGACTTAGTAAGCAAACTTAAGTTCAGCTTCGCTGAATAATGGCTGCGCTTTTTGCTCCTGCGCTTCATAAATCAATCGATAGCTGAAAACGGCTTGCACATATTCACGGGTCTCAGTGAAGGGAATAGCTTCGATAAAGCCCATAGCATCGAGTTTGCCATCTGAATTTGCTAACCAGCGACGCACTCGTGACGGGCCTGCGTTATAGGCGGCGGTCGCGAGGATACGGTTCTGGTTAAACTCCTTCAACAACTGGGCATAGTAAGCACTGCCAAGGTTGAGGTTAAGCTCGGCACTATAAAGATCCTTAGGATCGCTATATCTGGCCCCATGTTTTTTGGCGGTTGCTTTAGCGGTTGCTGGCATAATTTGCATTAAGCCGCGGGCACCCACGCCTGAGGTCGCGTACAGATAAAACGCGCTCTCGCGGCGGCTGATCGCGCGAATCTCATCTATGTTGACTTTGTGCTTTTTACTGGCATGCTCAAAACCTTCTTGGTGCGCCATCGGGAAGCGCAGGGGAATGTCATCCCACAACTTACCTTGTATGCTGGCTTCGACGCCGAAATCATACCAGCCTTGCTCATGGGCATAACGGCCGTAACGGGCTCGCATCGTATTGTCACTGCGTTTTAGTAGCGAAATCCATTCATAGCGCGCATCGAAATAACGGTCCAGCGCCATCAGCTCTTGCACCCGCACAAAACCCAGATCATCGGTTAATTTTTGGCTGCTGGCGTCGACGATAGGCTCTGGGCTTTGATTCAGCGAGACGGGTTTATTTAAAAATTGTGCGGCGGCAAAACCGTAAAAATTACGTTCATTGCTGATTGTCGCAAGAGCCTTAGTGGCACTTTCAGGCGCATCTTTGGCATTGGTGCGATAGAGCCAATATTGCCAGCGTTCCTTAGCTAAGGTTTCTGGTTGCAGCAAGTTCAAGTAACGGGCAATGCTGCGCATGTCGTGATCGCGAATGGCCCATCTTAAGCGGCGTTCAAATAAGTCGTCACTTTTTAGCTCGGCCAGCACATTATCAACATAGCTTTTATGGCTATCATCTTGTTCGATTAAGATACGGCGAACTAAGTATTTATCCAGCTGTTGGGCTTGTGCTGGCGTAAAACGATTTGCCTTTTGATACCGTTCATACAAATTGATGGCTTGGTCGAGATCCTTGCGGGCAAGGCGTTTTAATCCCGCTGCGACTATGTCGCCGACAATCGGATTTTTATCCTTAAACTTTTCGGTATGGCGTAGGCTGTTTGGATCTTTATAGACAGCGACTAAACGCTTCGCTTCGTTGTTATGGGTGGTGATTTTCTGGGATAAAAAGCTCAGCAGACTGGTTTCGCCAGTTTCAAAACTCAGCATCATCCGCGCCCAGATCACATCTTGAGTGCGTTTACCCGCTTTGGTCCAAGCGTTGAACAGGGGATCACACTCTTTTGGCCGCGAACTACCAAAGACCCACAGTGATTGCGCCGCCGCGTAAGCCGTCTTTACATCGCCCTTGGCGAGTTTTGCCTCGTAGTAATAACATTGCAGGCGGATGTCGGTAGGGGCATCGGGACTTATCGCAAGATAATCATTCCAACGTTTTTGGGTTCCCGCATTGTTTAAGTATTTAGACCTTAACCTGTTGTACATAGGCGTGGTTTGATACTTATCAATCAGATTTTTTGCCGCAGCACCATGCAAACCATTGAGATCGCCTATGTCGATATCATGGTCTAAATAAATCGCCAGCGGATAATTACCTAATTTTGCTCGTAGGGGTTTATAGACTTCATAGTCTTGTTTCTTTAAGGCTTTTTCGGCCTCAAGGAAAGTTTTTTGCGTTGGCGTTAACGCGAATGCAGAAGGGGCATTCAAGGCGCCTGCGAGCAATATTGCGCTGGATATAACCACATTCATCACGGCTTTGCACATGGAGCGTTTGCCTCCGGGCATCAAGGTATCAATCGACATGTCCGTATCGATTCAAGGTTATTGGTGAGTGTTTAACTTTATTAATCAATTAGGTTTTTCAACTTTGTAATCAACTCAGTCTCTCAACTCTCTATCTCATTCTGGATTTATGCGGGTTCGAGTTCTGTGTCCTTAGGATTGCGCGTTGGCGGCAGCGTCTGCTCCGCGTCATCCTGTGTATCGTTGTCGTCTTGGGCTTCATTGAGCGCTTTTTCTAACAGCATTTTATCCAGCTGTTTACTGGTATCGACCCCGAGTTGCTGCATTAAGTGGGCTTGACGCACTAGATTGCCTTTGCCCGATGACAGCTTGTTCATGGCGCTGTGATAGGTTTTTTCGGCGTTATCTAAGGCGCGGCCGAGTTTTTCCATGTCTTCAATATAACCACATAACTTGTCGTAAATTCGACCCGCTTGCTTAGCAATGGTTTGCGCATGTTGGTTTTGATATTCGTAGCGCCAAATGTTGTTAATGGTGCGCAGGGCTACCAGTAAATTCGTCGGGCTTACCAACATGATATTCTGCTCAAGAGCGAAATTCACTAGGCTAGGGTCATGCTCTAACGCCAGTAAAAAAGCTGGTTCAATAGGAATAAACATCAACACATAATCGAGGCTCTTAAGCCCGTGCAGATTTTGATAATCCTTTTGACTTAAGCCTTTAATGTGGCTGCGAATCGAGATCACATGCTCATTAATGGCCTGTTGGCGCAGTGCCGGATCTTCACTGTTGAAGTAGCGCTCATAACTGACCAGCGATATCTTAGCATCGATGACCACGTCTTTATTTTCCGGCAGATGCACAATCACATCCGGCTTAAAGCGCTTACCATTGTCGTCTTTGAGATCTTGCTGGGTATGGTACTCATGGCCTTCGCGTAGGCCGCTTTCCTGCAGGACGCGATCGAGGATCACTTCACCCCAGTTACCTTGCTGCTTGTTATCACCCTTGAGCGCTTTGGTCAGGTTGATTGCATCTTGGCTCATCTTCAGATTGAGATCTCGCAGGTGCTCAAGTTGATGTTTAAGGGCGCTGCGCTCGGACTGTTCGTGGGTGTAGGATTCACGAATTTGCTGTCTGAATCCTTCAAGCTGTTGTTTCAATGGCCCAAGCACGCCTTCGAGTTGGTTGGCATTTTGATGCTTAAAGTTTTCGCTACGTTCTTCAAAGATTCGATTGGCGAGGTTTTCAAATTGGGTTTGTAAGCGCACTTCGGCCGATTCTAGGCTGGCGATTTTATCCTGCAGCGATTCTTGCTGGGCATCGGCCTTGGCTTGAATGGTTTGCTGCATGGCATTGGATTTCGACAGGGCCAATTGAATTTCTAACTGACGGCGCTGGCTGTCATTTAATTGCTGCTCTAAGGTGGGAACGCGTTCGGCTAGGGCCTCGGCTTTACCTAATTGTTCAATTTTAAGCTCAAGGCGCTGTTGGTATTGACGTAGTTGCGCTTCTTTGTCATCGACCAAAATTTGCTGCTGTGCTAAGGATAATTCAGCATCTTCATTTACTTGACGCATCTCTTGCTCAAGTTGGTCTTTATGTTGTTGCCAGCGTTGGCGGGTGAGTCTTTGGTTGAGCAGGGCACCGATCAACAGGCCTAAGAAGGCGATGGCGAGAAGGCCGATGATTTCGGCGACGGAAAAAGATTGAGAAAATGGCATGATCAATAGCACTCCTTTAGCTTTGGCGCTTAGGTTCGCATGCCCCCTAACAGGCTTCAAGCCCTTTAATCAACTATATCTGCGCTTAATGCTTGAATGAGCAAGTCTTATACGTTTAAGGTGAATTTATTCACGGGTGGAAAGTTTTTCTGGCTTTTACCTGTCTATATTAAGGTGAGCATAAAAGTGAGCGATACAGACGAGCGCCAGATAGATTTTATCGCGACTCGGTGGCGTTAATCATTGGATGGTAGAGGTGTCAATTGGCTAAACATTCCCGTTTTACCCCAGGTATTCTTAAAAAAGCGCAGTGGCACATGCAAGACAACCAAGTAACACCCGAAGCGGTGTTTCGCTCGCGCCGGCAGATTGTGAAAGCCATGGGGCTTGGTGCTATTGGTGCCAGTGTGCCCGGTTACGTGCAGGCCGGACTGTTCGATCTATTTGGCGATCAGCCTAAGTCCTCATTTATCACGACACCACTGACGTTTCAAACCAATAAGCAATACGGTGATGCCGATGTGTTAACCCCGCTTGATAAGGTGACGCAACACAATAACTTTTACGAGTTTGGCACGGATAAGCAAGATCCCTTCAATAATGCCCAAGGCTTTAAAGTTGATCCTTGGCAACTGCGTATTGAAGGTGAAGTCGAACGCCCCATGACGTTAGATTTTAATGATCTCACCAAAATGTTCCCGCTTGAGGAGCGTAATTATCGTCTGCGGTGCGTTGAAGCTTGGTCCATGGTGATCCCTTGGGTGGGATTTCCGCTGGCGGCATTATTGAAAAAAGTCGGTGTGACCAACAAGGGCAAGTATGTCGCCTTCGAAACCGCTTTTGATCCTGAGCAAATGCCGGGGCAGAAGAGCCGATTAATGGGCGGTGGTATTCATTATCCCTATGTTGAAGGCTTGACGATAGCCGAAGCCATGAACGATTTAACCTTAATGTCGGTTGGCTTGTATGGCAAAACCCTGCCGCCGCAGAACGGCGCGCCCATTCGCTTGGTGGTGCCGTGGAAATATGGCTTTAAGAGCATTAAATCGATAGTGCGAATTCGCGTGATGGATAAACAGCCGCCAACAAGTTGGAATCAACTTGCTCCGCATGAATATGGATTCTATGCCAACGTGAATCCGGCGGTGGATCATCCACGCTGGTCACAGGCCAGTGAACGTCGTATTGGCGAGGGAGGGTTATTCTCAGCAACCCGCATCGATACCCAGCCGTTCAACGGTTACGGCGAGTTTGTGGCTTCACTGTATGACGGCATGGATCTGAGGAAAAACTATTGATGTTTGTTTTGTTTGAAAATATGCCATTTAGCGGGGATGACCTATGTTGAGATTAACCGCTAAGCACTTGTTTTGGCTAAAAGCGTTATTTCATTTGCTGGGTTTAGTGCCCATCGTCTACCTAGTGCTCACTGTCGTGTTAGGCCGTGCGGGCGGCGATCCTGTGCAGCATATTATTCACTACACAGGCATAGGTGCGTTAAATGCTTTAGCGGCGACCTTACTGATTTCACCCATTGCCAAGCTGACTAAGCAAGGGCTGTTGATGCAGACTCGTCGTTTAGTGGGCTTATATGTGTTTGCCTATGCCACCTTGCATATCTTGGCGTTTTTTAGTTTAGATCTGTTATTTGCTTGGGAATTACTGTTTAGCGAGGTGGTAAAACGGCCGTATATTTTAGTCGGCGCAGTGGCTTATCTTATCGTCACCGCTTTGGCGATAACATCGTTTAAAGCCTTGATGCGTAAGATGGGACGTCGTTGGCAGACCTTGCATAATGGGGTGTATTTAGTCGCGATATTAGCGCCAATCCATTTTTACTGGTCGGTTAAATCGGAAATTATCGAGCCGAGTCTGTATATCTTAGGTTTTAGCGTGTTATTGCTATGGCGCACGCCTTGGCTTAAGCGCATCCTCAACCGCAGAGGGATGAGTAAAACCGTGAAAAAGACGACCAGTGGACAAGATAAAACGTCGATAAAATCAGCTTAAATGCAAGGTGCGAGCGGTGAATCGTTGGCTTGTTTTACGATTCTTTGTGCCTAACGCAAGATATAAATTATAAAAACAAAAATGCCGAATCCAGATTCGGCATTTATCATTTAGCGAACTGTTCTGCTCACTTAATCTAGCTCAGTTAATCTTCTTGCTCAGGTGGCAAGACTTAACCTAAACCTTGAGTCGCCGATTTCATTTGGATGAACTCAATTTTATAACCGTCTGGATCTTCAACAAAGGCAATCTCAGTGGTGCCGCCTGCGACTGGACCTGGGGCGCGTGTTACTTTGCCACCGGCTGCAGCAATTGCAGCACAACGGGCGTAAATATCTTCATCACCAATCGCTAAGTGGCCAAAGCCTGTGCCTAAATCGTATTTGTCTGTGCCCCAGTTATAGGTCAGTTCAACCACGGCTTGGCCTGTGGACTCTTCACCGTAACCCACGAAAGCTAAAGAATATTTGTATTCTGGATTTTCAGAGGTACGAAGTAGTTTCATGCCGAGCACTTCAGTATAAAAAGCAATACTGCGTTCTAAGTTACCGACGCGGATCATAGTGTGTAATAGTTGCGACATAGGTCCTCTCTCTAAATAGATTCCGGTGGGGAGTATATCAAAAATGTCTCTGCGCATGACCACAAATCTCATCCATGGTGTTTTTATCACACTTGATCAATTCGATTGGTTAGGATAGGAAAACGCTGGCTGTCGAAGGGCGAATTTGCGGATTGTGATAAGAAAATTGCCGATAAATTGGCTGTCGCTCACAAAACACAGAGACAAACGTGGGATTTTACCGCGAGGTTGACGATAATACAGCCATACCAACTAGGAGAGTGAATGATGAACACCGAAGTTAAAATGGCCTTAGGCACTACAGTTGTAATTGCTTTATTTTTCAGCGCGTTCTTTGTTTCAATGTTTTAACTACTAATATTAGTTTGAGTTAACCCAGCTCCAAGTTAAGCAAAAAAGCCGCTATTGCGGCTTTTTGTTTGTCTGTGATTTAATGCACGTAAAACTTAACAAGGATTGGAAAATGTTGTTTAGCGAAACTGAAATAGCATTAATTGCATCGGCTAAGCGAAAAGTACAGATGGCGCAGAAAGTGTGGTTAGCTGTGATTGCATTAGTCGTGCTGGGTACTGGACTGACGATATCTGGTTTGTGGGTCAATGAGTTCGCCATTTATATGGCCTTTGGACTCGTGGTCTTTGCAGTGGCCTTGCCGCAATTTGGGCAAGGGCCGAAATATGAAGAGTTAGTCAGTTTGCTAGAGAAGAAAAGCCAAGGCTAACTGGCTTGGGTTTACTCTTCAGGATAAATTTTTTCTTTAAATTCGCATAAATCTTCAATGATACAACTACCACAGCGGGGTTTGCGCGCAAGGCAAGTGTAGCGGCCATGCAGGATAAACCAGTGATGCACATCGACTTTAAATTCAGCGGGAACCACTTTTAGCATTTTTTCTTCCACTTCAACCACGTTCTTGCCGGGCGCAAATTTAGTGCGATTGGCGAGGCGAAAAATATGGGTGTCGACGGCGATGGTTGGCCAGCCAAAGGCGGTATTGAGCACTACGTTAGCCGTTTTGCGCCCTACACCGGGCAGGGACTCAAGTGCTTCGCGGTTTTCAGGCACTTCACCATTGTATTTCTCAATCAAGATCTCACAGGCTTTGATCACATTGATGGCTTTGTTGTTATACAGGCCAATCGTCTTGATATATTCCTTTAATCCATCCACGCCTAAGGCATAAATGCTGTGGGCGGTATTGGCTACAGGAAAGAGTTTGTCCGTTGCCTTGTTGACGCTCACATCCGTCGCTTGGGCGGATAAGGTCACGGCGACTAAAAGTTCGAAGGGACTGGAAAAATTGAGCTCGGTTTCAGGTTTCGGATTGTTATCGCGAAGACGGGTGAGGATCTGGATGCGTTTTTCTTGATTCATGTACGATTCCTGCGCGGTTGTTGGATTCAACTGTTAATCATTTATTGTCAATTGGCCATTAATCATGATTGAACGAGCTAAAACCTAGACCCGCTGATTTCCTATGCTTTGAGTGCTTATGTTGAGTGCGTATGTTTGAAATTATATGGCTCAATTCCAGTCGCTTAATGTGCGCTGAGCGCACATTAAGCGGTGAACATAATACTCTTTTTGATGCTTGAATAGGAGGTGTTAGGTTGAAAGCCTAACCGACCTTAGTAATGCGCGCGCGGGTAACACTGGGTTCTGCGGCGACTTGAGGCTGGCGTTCTTTGACTTTTTTATCAATCACATTTTTCAATGCAATCAATAGTCCCATCACGATAAATGCGCCAGGTGGCAGCATAGCGAGTAGAAAAGGAGTGTCGACTTGCCATAAGTGGATGGTTAAGGATTTTGCCCATGGGCCGAGCAGTTGATCGGCGCCATCAAACAGTGTGCCTTGACCTAAGATTTCCCGCGTTGCGCCTAATACGGTCAGCACTAAGGTAAAACCGAGCCCCATCATCAAACCATCGAAGGCAGCGCTAAAGGCGTTATTACGCGAGGCAAAGGCTTCGGCGCGGCCGATAATGATGCAGTTGGTCACAATCAATGGCAGGAAGATCCCAAGGGATAAATACAGACCGTAGGCATAGGCATTGATGAGCAATTGCACTGTGGTCACTAACGCGGCGATGATCATCACAAATACTGGAATACGAATTTCTTTGGGCACATAGTCGCGCACCAGTGACACTAAAATATTAGAGCCAATCAGCACCAACATAGTCGCTAGGCCAAGCCCAAGCGCATTCGTGATCGTCGCTGTGACCGCAAGCAGCGGGCACAAGCCTAATAGTTGCACTAGGCCAGGATTATTCTTCCACAAACCTTGCCAAGCAATTTCGCGATAATTAGCCATGGTTAGCCTCACAATTTAGTGGTTGGCTGAAAATTTGCGCTTGGTTATTATTGAAATATCCTACTGCGTTCTTGACTGCTTTGACATAAGCACGCGGGGTGATAGTTGCGCCAGTGAATTGATCAAAATCGCCACCGTCTTTTTTAACCAACCATTGTTTATCATCTGCCGAGCTTAAAACTTTACCGACAAATTGAGTGACCCAATTGGATTTACGCAGATCGATTTTATCACCAAGCCCAGGTGTTTCTTGGTGGGCTAAGGTGCGAACACCGAGGACTTCACCTGTTGTTTTGATACCTACAATTAATTTTATATTGCCGTTATAGCCATCGGGCGCGATGGCTTCAATGGCGATGGCCACAGGTTTGCCTGCTCGAGTGGCAATATAGGCGGGCATTGGGCTGTCAGTCCCTAATGCGTCTTTATCTAGCAGCAGAGTACACTGAGCCGTTAGCTCGTTATCGTGCATTTCATCAGGAATTAATTGATGTAACACTCGCATTAACTCTTGCTGTTCTTGCTGCTTAATTTTATCGACGGTTTGTTGATTGACTGCGGCGACGAGCCCAGTGCAAATCAAGGCAAACAATGCCAATAAAAAACCATTTTTAATCATCGGATTTTTCAACTCTTTTTCCTTAAGCTCTCGTTGCCCGCAGAATGATGCTATCGCTTAGCATGACCTTAGTTCGTTGAATGGCCATAGGTGCGTGGACGCACGTAATAGTCAATAAAGGGCGCGCAGAGGTTAGCCAATAATACGGCAAAGGCAAAGGCGTCAGGGTAACCGCCTTTCGTGCGGATGATATACACCAACACACCAATTAACGCGCCGAAGATAATGCGGCCACGGGGGCTGGTTGCGGCAGTAACGGGATCGGTGGCGATAAAAAACGCCGCTAACATGGTTGCGCCAGAAAACAAATGCAGCAACGGACTGGCTTGGTTATCGGGTGAGAGTAAGAAACCAATACTCGATGCCACAAAGAGGCCTAATAACACGCCAGTGCTGATGTGCCAGCGAATAGCTTTAAGTTTAAGCAACACTAAACCGCCAGCAAGATAAGCCAAGTTGACCCAGAACCAACCTACACCTGTGCTGCCATCAAAAATGGCTTTGGTGAGACTTTCTGTAGTGGTTAATCCCATGGATAAATCGGTTTTGAGGGTATCGAGTGGCGTCGCCATTGTCATGCCATCAATGCCTAAACGGAACTGCTCCATATTCACGTGCGCGCCAACATTGAAGATAAGCTGCAAGCTTTCAACAAGGCTTGGTGAATGCAGTGCAACGGTACTCGGTGCTATCCAAGTGGTCATTTGCACCGGAAACGAAACTAACAGCAGCACGTATGCCGCCATCGCAGGATTGAACAGGTTATGGCCTAAACCGCCGTAGAGGTGCTTGACTATCACGATCGCAAAGGCGGTGCCCATGACTATCATCCACCAAGGGGCGAGGGGCGGAATGGCAACGCCAATTAAGATGGCGGTGAGCATGGCGCTGTTATCGCTAAGGCTCGTTTTGATATCACGATTGCGAAGTTTCATCACAGCGGCTTCGCAGCTTAAGGCAACGAGGATCGCCAGCAAGACTTGCACAAGTGTGCCCCAGCCAAAAAAGGCACATTGCACGACAAGGCCCGGCAGTAAACATAAAATCACCCTTTGCATGACCGTTGAGGTATGCAAGTTACGCGTTACATGGGGTGATGAGGCTATTTTAAACGCCATTGTGTTCCCTTTTAATCATTCTGTTCTTAATCATTAGTCACACTTGAGTCGCTCGAAGCGTTGGCTTCTTGGGCGAGTGCCGCTTTTTTAGCCTTTGCCTTGGCGATGGTCGCAGCAATCCGCGCTTTTTTAAGCTCTTCACTGGATAACTGCGCCGTTTCAATGGGCTCTGCAGTGGGTTCCACTGATGATAAAACGGCTTCAGCTTCAGTTGTGATGGTATTAATTGCTGCTATCGAGGGCGATGCCACGTTAGCTTCTGCTCGAATCACGTCAACGGACTCTATTTCGGTATCAGTATCAGTTTTAGACTCTGCTGATGCTGCTATTTTCTTCGCTTTAGCACGAGCAACTGCGGCGGCCACTTTGGCTTTTTTAATCGCTTCAGCGTCGTTAATGTCAGTAGCGGCTGCTTCTGTATCATCATTCACATCTGCTTGAACGTTAGCTTTGAAATCAACTGCTGGAGTCGCGGTCTGGCTTAAATCGTTTTCAGCATTTGTCTCAGCTTGTTGCGCCGCTTTCTTGGCCTTGGCACGGGCTACGGCAGCGGCCACTTTGGCTTTCTTAATGGCTTCAGCGTCATTAACGTCACTAACACTAACGTCATTAACGCTAACTTCAGTATTACTAACTTGAGTATCGCTAGCTGCGGTTTCTGCTTGCTGCGCCGCTTTCTTAGCCTTGGCTCGGGCTACGGCCGCAGCCACTTTGGCCTTTTTATCATCAGCAGCGTTTAACTCTGATGTGCTGTCAGCGGTATCAACATGCTCTAGCGCTGCGGTATCTGTTTGCTGAGCCGCTTTTTTGGACTTGGCGCGCGCAATCGCCGCAGCGACTTTGTCTTTTTGGGATAACGGCGCTTCCTGCGCTATCGCATCAGTGGCTGATTCAGTCGCATCAACATTCGCCGAACTGTCTATTTGAGCGCTATCTGTTTCCACACCATGTGTTTTAGTACTCTCGGTATTTGCTTGAGCGGCTTTTTTCGCCTTCGCACGGGCGATGGCAGCGGCAACGGCGGCCTTACCCTTTGGTGCTGCTGTGGTGTCAGTCGCTGTGGCGTTTAATTCTGCAGTTGCTGGTTGTTCTATTGTTGCTCCACCTGTGGCTGCTTGTGCCGCTGCGGCTTTTTTCGCGGCGATGCGTGCCATGGCCTCAGCAACGGCATTTTTATCTGTGCCTGTCATCGTCGCTTGTCGGCGCTCTGCGGCTTCTTTCGCTTTAGCTTCACGGGCAAGTTTTTCTTCTTCGAGACGCGCTAAGCGGGCATCGAAGCGTTGTTTAGCGCGTTCCGCTTGTTGTTTCTCATCGGCGGCTTGTTTAAGTGCTGATTTGGCAATGCGGTAATACTCGACTAAAGGAATATCACTCGGGCAAACGTAACTACAGCAACCGCATTCAATACAATCCTTTAGATTGTAACTGGCGGCTTTGTCATATTCTTCGGCCTTGGCGTGCCAAAAAAGTTGCTGTGGCAACAAGAGTGCAGGGCAGGCAGTGGCACATTCGCCGCAGCGGATACAGGCTTTCTCTTCTGGCGCGCTACCAATTTCTTGGCTGCTGGGTACCAGAATACAGTTAGTGCCTTTTAAAATTGGCACTTGGATATTGGCTAACGCATGGCCCATCATAGGCCCGCCAATAATCACCTTTTGTTCAGCTTCTGGCGTGAATTCAGTTGCCGTCAGTATGTGATCAACGGGCGTGCCTATCGGTAACCAGTAATTTCCCGGTTTGCCGACATTTTTGCCTGTCACAGTCACTACGCGTTCAACCAAAGGCTTACCTTGGGTCACTGCTTGATGAATGGCAAAGGCTGTGCCGACGTTGTGCACCACAATACCGAGTTTGGCGGGGATCGACCCTGACGGGACTTCACGGCCAGTAATGATTTGAATTAACTGCTTTTCACCGCCCGAAGGGTATTTTGTCGGGATAACCGTCACCCGAATGCTGCCTGCAGGGAGTCCGCATTGGTTGACTGCAGCTTGCATGGCTTTGGCCGCTTCAGGTTTATTGTCTTCAATGGCGATAACAATGCGTTTTGGCGCTAATAATCGATGGATTATGCCAATACCGGCGAGGATATCTTGGCTGTATTCGCGCATTAATCTGTCATCGGCGCTGATATAAGGCTCGCACTCGACGCCGTTGATGATGACTAAGTCGATTTCACTGACTGGATTTAGCTTAATATGAGTCGGAAACGCTGCGCCGCCCATGCCTGCAATGCCAGCAGCACGGATCTTATCGATCATCTGTTGATGGCTTAAGTCATCAAGATCATTTTGCACCAGCTCACACCAAGTGTCTTTGCCATCGGCCTGGATAACGCAAGTGTTAACCGGCAATGCAGAAGCATGGTTACTGGCCCTTGGCTCAATGGCAACGATAGTGCCTGATGTCGGCGCATGCACAGGTAAATGCCAAATGGAGGTACCTTGCGTTAACGGTGTGCCTTTTAATACGCTATCGCCGATGTTTACCGCAAGTGTGCAGTTTTCACCGACTTGAGGAATGGGCACTAAGTACGTAGCGGCTAAGGGCAGTTGGCTAATCGGCGTCGCGTTCGAGAGGAATTTGACTTCGGGTGGATGTATACCACCGGGTGAGCGCCAAAGGGTTCCTTTATCTAATTGATCTAATAAAGTTAACACCGCTTTTCCTCTTCTAACTGTGGGTCTTGGTTCTGAATCTCTTGAATGAGAGTCACTGGGATGGCATTTAAGCGCCAGTTCCAATTTTTAAGATTCTGGGTGACTGGGATCATATCAATACAATCGACGGGACAAGGCTCAACACAGAGATCGCAACCCGTGCAATCGGTTGTCAGCACAGTATGCATAAGCTTGCCTGCACCGATAATCGCATCCACGGGGCAGGCTTGAATACACTTAGTGCAGCCAATACATTCGTCTTCACGTATGTAGGCGACCTTTTTCACTTGAGATTGTGCTTCGGCATTCAGCGGCTCTGGCTCTACGCCCATTAGGGTCGCCAGCTTTTCCATGGTGGCTGTGCCGCCAGGTGGGCATTTATTGACTTTATCGCCATTGGCAATGGCTTCTGCATAAGGGCGACAACCTGGGTAACCACATTGACCGCATTGGGTTTGTGGCAGAATAGCTTCGAGCTCATCGACAATCGGGTTGCCTTCAACCTTGAATTTAAGGGCGGCAAAACCGAGTAACACCCCAAAGACTAATGCCAATAGGGTCAACAATATGACTGCAATTAAAATTCCGGACATCTTACTTAACCAATCCTGTGAATCCCATAAAGGCGAGGGACATAAGACCTGCGGTGATCATCGCAATCGCGCCGCCTTTGAAAGGTAGGGGGACATCGGCGGCCGCTAAACGCTCGCGCATCGCCGAGAAGAGAATTAACACTAATGAGAAGCCTAACGCAGCACCAAAGCCATAGATAGCCGATTGGATAAAATCGTGCTTCTCGTTCACGTTTAATAAGGCAACGCCCAATACCGCGCAGTTAGTCGTGATTAACGGCAAGTAAATCCCTAAGGCACGGTGCAGAGCGGCACTGGTTTTTTGCACCACCATTTCAGTAAATTGCACCACAACGGCAATCACTAAAATAAAGCTCATGGTTCGCAGGTAACTCAGATCAAAGGGTAATAACAGATACTGGTTGACGAGATAACTGAGAATTGAGGCTAACGTCAGCACAAAAGTGGTCGCCATAGACATGCCAATAGCGGACTCCAATTTGCTGGAGACCCCCATAAAAGGGCACAGGCCTAAGAATTTCACTAAAACGAAATTGTTGACCAGCACTGTACTGATCAACAGGAGGAGATATTCAGTCATCCTAATACTTTTCTAAACGGATCTTGGCCGTATTATCGACTTTTCCGTATGCATAAACAACATATAGAATGCAGGGTTAACCATCTTTACTGTAAATTTTGGCGACGAATTAACCCGTTAAAGTATTAAATCTGATCTGTAATGGCCATAGCTTGTGGCTGTGCGATGTAATAGCCCTGTAATCCATCGATGAGGAGTTTTTCGAGGGTTAATTTTTCTTCTTGGCGTTCGACGCTGGTAGCGATGACCCGGATGCCAATCCGCCTTGCGACATCCACCATCATACGCACGAAGAACTTATTGTTGCTGTCTTCATCGATATTAGAAGTGTAACTACCATCGAGCTTGATGAAGTCGGGCCGCACTTCGCTGAAGAATTTGAAGGAGGTAAAACTCATACCAAAACGCTCAATCGACACCCGCGAACCGACGCTGTGCACTTCGCGGACAAACTTATAACTCGCCCCTAAGTTAGACTGCATGCCGGACTCGTTGATCTCAAATACTAAGCGCGAGGCGATGTATTTTTGCTTACCTAATATGTCCTTCAACCAAGCGACAAACATGTCTTGATGGGCCGAAAATGCGCTGATATTGATACCAAAGTTACCGGTAATGGTCGGGTTTTCCTTAAGTATTCTTAATGCACTGATCACCACCAGTTTATCTAACTCAGTGCTCATGCCGTGACGTTCAGCCATGGCAATCACTGTGGTGGTAGGTAAGAATTTGCCTTCGCTATTATAAAAACGGGCTAATAACTCGCGGTAAACTTCGACATCAGTACGACACGGCTGAATAGGTTGCTGGTAAAATTTTAATGCTTGGCGAGTGACTAAATCATTGATCGCCATCTTCCAGCGATCGTCTCCAAATTGTTCATCCCCATTGAGTTTTTCTTGGATATGATAACTATTGGGCCCAAGGGTTTGCGCTATGCTGACCGCAGTATCGGCAATGGTCAGTAAATTAGCCGCTTCCACTCCTTGGTTGTAGGGTACTAAGCCTATATGGGCAACGGATTCCGCTTTTGTCATCTGCTGATATTCATCGAGGTAAATCTTTAGCTGGTCTAAAAATTTCGGTGCATCTTTGAGCATAACTTCGGGAATAAACACTGCAAAATCAGCACTCGCTACTCGAAAATATTCGGCATCAGGATAGCTGCTACAGGCTTTACGGATGCAATTGGCGACTCTTGCGAGATAATCATCTCCCGCTGTTCGCCCTTGTTTCTGGTTTATTTGCGCCAGCTCGGTCGCTTTAACCATAGCCATCAAGCCCAGTTGAGGAATATTTGGATTACTAATGGTTTCTAGTTTTTTTGTAAATCCTGGGCGGGTGCTAAAACCTGTCACTGTGTCTTGATAGGCGGCTTTATGTAGCTTTTCGTTTTCTTGATTGAGCTTATCGATTTGAGTTTTAAGTTGCAGGCGACATTCTTCAAGGGAAATACCAATAGGGTTGAGCTCGCCAGTCAGCTTTGATGATGCGACTGCAGAAAACCCTAACTCAGGTATTTTGGAAATATAATCAGCAGCATAACGTATTGCAGCCCTATGTTTTGACATTAATAGAACAAACACTAACAGTAATGTCAGATAAGCTACTAGCAACATGAGGCCAAGTTTTTCAGTGTTGCTAATTGCCGTATCAATGGCTTGATTGGCGCTGAGTTTGACTTGTAAACGACCCGCGGCCAATTTTTGTGTGTGGCTGAGGTCGATGGAAAATAAACTGGCTAAAGGATGGGAGTGTTGGCTGTCTAAGCTGCCTTCGGTATGGCTCAGTTGCCCGTCGGTATCATCAATATATTGGAAAAACTGAAATTGATAGTCTTGAGATAGTTTTTTGAAGAGTTCAGTGCCATTACCTTGCCATTCTTGGTAGCGGATTAAGCTGGATTTAAAACTATCGAGTTCTTGCTGCTGTTGGACTTGCAATTGACTGTTTTCACTTTGATACACCCAAGCAAAAAGACCTAAAAAAATAAGCAGTAAAAAAATTGGATATGATTTTGACATGGCCATAAAAATCCGCTCTAGATTTTGGTGAGTACGAACAGGATAAGTTTAAGTCAAGAATGCTTAAAAACCGCTATCTGTGTGAAGATACTCAGAAATTTGTTTAATAAGCTGATAACAGTGTAACTGCATTTGCTTAAAAACAAAACGAAAAGAATAAGTTGCCAAGCAGGAATGAAACTGAGAAATGGAGTGTTGAATTAGAAAATATGGCTCCCCTGACTGGACTTGAACCAGTGACATACGGATTAACAGTCCGCCGTTCTACCGACTGAACTACAGGGGAGTAGAGGGTGCGATATTGCTATCGACTTTTAAGAAATAACACTTTGAATATGGCTCCCCTGACTGGACTTGAACCAGTGACATACGGATTAACAGTCCGCCGTTCTACCGACTGAACTACAGGGGAATCGGGTGCGATATGACTATCGACTTTATTCTGTGCTTTAAATTGGCTCCCCTGACTGGACTTGAACCAGTGACATACGGATTAACAGTCCGCCGTTCTACCGACTGAACTACAGGGGAATCGTTTTAAATCAGCAGTGTAATAATGTAATTGGCTCCCCTGACTGGACTTGAACCAGTGACATACGGATTAACAGTCCGCCGTTCTACCGACTGAACTACAGGGGAATCGATTACATATTGTTACTGCTTGTTCTTACTTGCTTTTACTTTGCGTTAAATTGGCTCCCCTGACTGGACTTGAACCAGTGACATACGGATTAACAGTCCGCCGTTCTACCGACTGAACTACAGGGGAATCGTTTCACACAGTCGTAGCGACTCGTTGAGAACGGAGCGCATAGTAAAACGCTCTGTGGGATGAGTCAACTCGAGTTACTAAAAAAAGTGTAATTATGCTGTTAAGTGCTCATCTAATGTGCATCGTGGTGCAGAATTCGACATTTTTAGTGAAAAACCACTTAACAATTCGCAATATAGCTTTGAACGCCGCTACCGTTCGCAGGGTGAAATTGCTATAAAATTGAAATCACTCGTTAAAAAATAAGCACTTTTTGGAAATCAGTTGAGCTCAGAGTCAATAAATAGACTTAAACAATTTAAATATAAAGCGCTACCAGATATTGCTGCGGGTTTAATTCCTCTTTCTACTGACTGATAAGCATTGGGTTAGTTTGGTAAGCCAACATAGTGATGCAGTGTTAAGTTATCGCAGCAGCATAAATAGGGATATAGAGCTTTGGTAAACCTCAAGGCTTAAACCGTGAGGCACATTGCTGTATGGTCGGCGATTAACGAACGCTTCTTTCTTCGGTATGGCATACGTCACCATGTCCGACTAAAGATTGGCTAGCAAGTATGCACCGTAAGCAAGTTAAAGGTTAAGCTGTTTATACGTCGTATGTCGTATATAGAAGACATTTACTGTAAAAGTGAACTATTAATGGCGTTGAAGCGTATCTTAGCTTCGAAAGTAGGATAATTAAGGGGTGCTAGAGTATTAATCACTGGTCTATGCTAGGTTTTAGCTTAGCGCCAACAAGTTATTCAACGAGATTTGATCGCCGTTCATTGCTTTTTAAACGTTAAAGTGTCCAATTCAACACGCAATATGTGACTGATTTTAATTTAGCTTTCATCAAATTAGCCGTATCTGTTACTCAAGTCGAATGGCTTACAACGCAGTGAAGAGCAAGGGTAGTTGCAATTATGTAACCAGTCAAATGGATTGACAATAAGTGAGAACAGCCGAGATTAGTTGAAACTAGGCGGGAGGCCTTGGTGTACAAGAGTTGTTCGAGTGATGTGTTAAGTCGGAAGTGATTCACTAGGATTGATAAAAACAAAGCCGGAGCATAAACAATGCGCCAGCTTTGAAAAAAAATCATAGGTCATTAAGATTGATAAACTCGGAACTGTTAAAGATTTAATCGAGGTTTTTACCCATCCAAACGACTTTGCCGATAATTTGCAGCATTGGCAGTTCCCCCGCAGAGACAATCTGAGATTTATACTCCTTGTTGTCACTGATTATCTCTATGCCGCCATCAAACAGTTTCTGCAAGCGTTTAGCATAAAGATCGTCGCCCAGGCGTAATACGAAGATACAGCCGTCTTCTAGCGTCGTCTTACTGATATCAACCAGTAAGCTATCACCGCTGTGTATAGCGGGCTCCATCGAATTGCCTTTGGCATAGACGACTTTAAGATTCTCAGGCTTTAAACCACGGTATTTAAGCCAGTTCTTTCTAAACGAAAGTCGTCTGCGTACACCTGTCTCATCATTAAACGCGCCATGCCCAGTGCTTACCACCACGTCATAGCCTTCAATCAAATAATACTCTTCATTGAACTGGTCTTGGTGGACGTAAACAATACCTTCCTGGGAAATGTCATCGCGTTGGCGATTGGGGTATTTAGGACCATTGCCAGTTGCAAGCCAACGAATACTCACGCCAGCCTCTTCTGCGATACGTATTGCGGTGTCTAACTTAGGTTCTCCACCTTTGATTAGATTACGCAGGGTACCTTCAGATACGCCAATTTTAATGGCGAACTCACGAACACTATGCTTTCCAATTGCTTCCGAAATGCGGTCAGCAAGAGTGCCGACTTCAGTTGTGGAAGTCGGATCTAAAGTTGGATCTGAATGTAAGGCTTCCGACTTCATTATTTTCCTCGAACCAAAATCTATTTAACGCTCAAGAGAGCAATAGTTATTACTTAAAAACTACCGAATAAGTAATGGTTTACTGAATATCCAACCGAAACTACATCAATCTTTTGCGCACTAAAATAACTTTAGTGCGTAATTTTCTGCGCAAAAAAGCAAAAAGCTGTTGATTTGTGCCTAACTCGGATCTATATTCGCAATACGTTACGCACCGCGTAACGTATTGTAGTTAAACTGCGTTCGTTCGCAATGCGAACGTAATCAAAATATTAGCACGGTAATTCTTATGAAGATAGAAAGCGCTCGTCATATACATGCAGCCTTGCTCGCAAATGGACAAAGCTGCCGTGCGTGGGCGATTACGCATGGATATAACCCAAGGACGGTTCAGAAGTGCGTTCAATGGTTTGCACCCAATACAGGTCGTAAACCTAAACGCTTAAAAGCCATCAAGATCATGGCTGCTTTATCTGAATACCTTGGTGTTGATTTAGTGGGAGAGCACCATGACTAAGGAATGGTTTAGCACTGTAGAAATTGCAGAGCTATTGGATGTCGGGGATAGACGCGTCCGCGATAGGGCAAAACATGAGAACTGGCAAAAGCAAAGGCGAAAAGGGCTAGGTGGGGGATTTGAATATCACCTCAATAGTTTACCCCTTGAGGCTCGTCAGAAGCTGGCAAAACAGGAAGCGGAGCAGATAGCCAAATCTCCATCGTCCCTGATGCGTGCGGGATCTGCTGTTGCCAAACTGCAAATGCCTGCAGTGAGTCAAACAGAAAAAGCCAAGAGCATTCAGCAGTTTATAAACCTACCTGATAAAGCACAAAAGCGGGCTGATGCAAAGATGCTGATCGTCAATGCCAAGGCAAAATTCTGCATGCCTTACCTTGAGGTTCGCAAGCTCGTTGATGGTGAAAAAGCATTCTGCAAAGCGTATGCCCAGCGTTCGATTGCACTACCGGATTGGGTATTCTCAATTATTAGCAGCGTTTCTATTGTAACGATCCGCCGTTGGGAAAAGGTCTTAGAAAAAGATGGCGTTAGCGCACTCGCTGGTAAATATAAAGTTGAGCGTCCTTGTCTACTGAATGACGAGCCCGACTTAGCCGACTTCCTAAAGGGGCTGATCACTGCCAAACCGCATCTGGCAGGCAAGGCAAAGCAGCTTAAAAAGCTAGCCGAGATCTATGCGATAAAAACCGACATGCCTTGGCAGATCCCAAGCATCTCCAGCATTCGCCGCTGGGTGAATAAATGGATAAGCCAGAATCAAGCGGCTTTTACATTCACTACAAACCCTAAAAAATTCAACGATAAATACCGGACTGCAGTTGAGCAAACCTATCCATGGATGGCTGCGCCAAACGATGTATGGGAATTTGACTCAACCCCAGTCGATGCCATGTTGAAAGAAGGGCGACACACCATTATTGCGGTGATCGACTGCTTCACACGTCGCGTCAAACTGCTTGTTTCGCCCACTTCATCAAGCGAAGGCATTTGCCTTTTAATGCGCAAGACCTTACTGGCTTGGGGAGTTCCAAACCAAGGCGGCTTAATGCGTACCGATAACGGCAGCGATTATGTCAGCCAGCGAACCACGAGCATCTATCACTTACTCGACTTAGAACAAAGCCGAGCTAACCCATACTCAGGTTGGGAAAAGCCCTTTATCGAACGTTTCTTTAAGACGCTCAGCCATGATCTTATTGAGTTACTGCCTGGCTACATTGGCCATAACGTCAATGATCGCGAGGCTATCGAGGCTCGGAAAGAATTTGCGGTACGCCTTAAAGAGCGCAACAAGAAAGAGAACGAAAAGGCTGATTACGATCTCCGTATGACGCAACCGGAATTGCAGCAACTTCTTGATAATTGGGTTGATGCCTATTATCACCTCCGCGCACACGATGGCCTAAAGGGTAAAACACCCAATGAAGTCTATCGCGCAGCTCAATATCAAGTGCGGGCAGTCGAACATCCTGAAGCCTTAGATCTCCTGCTTAACCACGTTGGCGAGTACACCATCCTTAAGGGCTTTATTAAAGCGGGAGGATTGCGTTATACGGCACCGGAAATGTTGGAGCATGAATGGAAAGGGCAAAGAGTCCGAGTATTCCTCGATCCAACGGATGTCGCTCGAGCGTTTATATACCCGATCAATAATTGGGAAACCCGAATCGAAGCAGTTGATAGCCGTCTTTTAGGTCAAGAGATCAGCCCTGCGGCTTATCGTCAAACCAAAAAAGAAGAAGCCAAGGCATTGCGTAGTTTCAGGGCCGAAATGAAGCAACTCGCTAAAACGTTCAACATAGGCGAGATCCACCAAACCGTCATTGAGCACTATGCCAAACAGGCCAAATCTTTGGTCGAGTTTCCAACCCAGCCAATAGCCCACCAAAACCCCAGCTTAATGGCATTAACTGAGGCTGCAGAGCAGCTCGTTAAAACCAATAAGCCTGGATATAGCGACCAACAAATTGAGCATTTACGCCAGAAGCGTAAAGCGATTGAAGAACGTAAAAACACCATTAATCAACAGCATGCAACCTTAGTGCGTAATGAGCACGAAAAGGCACGTTTGCTTGCCGCTGAATCACTCAACCGTGAATTAACGCCAAAGGAGGATGCATTCCTAAAGGATTACAAAAAGCACAACAAGTTAGGGGCAAAACGCATTGATGAAATCATGGGCCATAAGCGCAGAGCGACCAACTGAGCACTTATGACCCACAACGGCCATGAAGGCCATAAAACTAAAGCAAATGGAGTATACAAAATGAAAGCAGTGATCGCACCTGTAAAAAATGTCCTGACAGCCCAAGACGCCTTCGACAACCTTTGTACCCGAGGCATAGGTGTACCAGGTCTCGGTTTGTACCATGGCCCAAGTGGCTTTGGTAAAACAACTGCAACCACTTATCTGTTTAACCAAGTGAACGGTATCTATGTTCGAGCCATGGCAACAGACAGTGCCAGTACGCTTATGAACCGCATTGTCGGCGAACTCGGATCGAGCGGCATGTGGCGCATCAATAAAATGGTCGATTTCACTATTGAGCAAATGAGCATGTACGAACGCCCGCTGTTTATCGATGAAGCCGACTATCTCATGTCAGACGTTCGTATGCTTGAAACGGTGCGCGATCTCTACGACAACACCGAAGTTCCTGTGATCCTCATCGGCATGGACCAAATCGCCCGCCGTATCAGCACACGCAAACAGTTCTTTAACCGTATTTCAGAGTGGGTTGAGTTTCGACCAGCCGACTTAGATGACGTCATGGTGATGGCCGATTCCCTCTTAGACAACGACATCAAAGTCGAACCAGAACTCCTTGATGAACTGCGTAAAGCCAGCAGTGGTGAGGCTCGTCGCATTGTCATTGGCCTTAATCAAATCGAACGTCTCGCCAAAATGAACGAACTTGATTACGTCACAGCAGAACACTGGGGTGCACAGCCATTCCATGGTGTTCGACGTCCAAGCCTTGTGGGTTAAGCGTTATGGCACAAGTCAAACGATCAACCCCGTTAAGGCACAGCGCATGGTTGTTTATGTGCTGCTGTCGTAATCGAAAAGTCAGCTTTAGTGCTGAACAAGTTGGCGATGCATCGGGAATGCCCAAGTGCCTCGCGAATCGCTTTTTGCGTGATTTGTATCGAGAAGGGCGCTTAACACTCGAATGGAAAGGGCGTACAGGGCTGACAAACCGCTACTGGTTAAACGATGACAGCCCGTTAAAGCCCCAGTCTCAGTTCGCCAAGATCAAGGCGAATCAGCGGATCTGGAATAGCTGCCGCATCATGCGCAATTTTTCGATTGAAGAAATCATGGTCACAGCCAGGGTGGCGCGCTCAACCGTAAAGCGTTACCTCAACGCCCTGCAACGGGCAGGCTTGATCCGTATCAGAGCTATCGAGGAGGAAATGGTCATTTATCACCTCAACGTTGACTGTGGCGCTTTAGCACCAGAGCTAATCGATGACGGTATTTATGCCCCAACCAAATCGAAGTTTTATCCCTATAGGGAGGCGCTATGAACAAGGAAAAATGGTTCCAAGTGCTTGAGTTAAAAGTCAGTGAGAGCAGCCAAGCGCAGATTGCCAGAGAGCTAGGTGTCAGTCCGACCATGCTTAATCAGGTCCTGCTGAACAAGTACAAAGGCAATATCGACACCATTAAAAATCGTGTCGAAGGGCGTTACTTACGTCACCACGTGCAGTGTCCCGTTGCAGGGCAAATCAGCGTTGATACCTGCCGCGACAATCAAGAACGGCCTTTTAGCTCTACCAATCCGCAACGCGTCCGGCTCTATCGCGCCTGTCGCGGTGGCTGCCCACATTCGCAGTTAAAGCAGTCGGCAGTAACACAGAGGATCGATGTGCAATCAGCGACAGACAGTCGTTACAACGTTGAGGAACAGCTCGCGTTCTGTCGCCGACTCGCCCAGGGCGATCAACTACAGCATATCGAACTACTCGAAAGGGAATTGCAAAAGGTGGCTAACCGCCTAAATAGCGCCCTTTGGGATAACAAATGGAAAGGTAAATAACATGCAAACAAAAGCTATCAATGTGATTGCCGCCTTAAGGCTTCGTGGGATGAAGGTCGTTAGCCAGCATCGCGGTGTTATCCAAATTGACGTTCCAAGCCGTGATTTTAAACGCATGGCAGTTGAGATTATCGAGAACATAAAAGGCATTCGTCGCCGTTGTATGGCGGTGCAATTTCATGGCGTGACAGTGCGCTGGAATGAGGACAAATAAGATGAACATACAAGAACAAACCCACAACCAAGCTGCTATTCCGCAGGGCTACCGCAAAAACGCGGTAGGGGATTTAGTACATGAAGATCGCATTAAGCCAGTAGACAAACTGCGCGATGAAGTGGTCAAGACCATAGTCAATAACGCCAAGCTGCTGCGTCAGTCGATGACCGAATTCAAGCTAACCACCATGGCAAATATCAATGACTTTGTGGAACTGTCTTCATCGGAGTATGGCACTAAGTTCGGCGGCGCTAAGGGCAATATTCTGCTCACTTCCTTCGACGGCCAATACCAAGTGCGCCGTGCAGTGGGTGAACACCGCGTGTTTGATGAGCGCATTCAAACCGCTAAAACCTTGATTGATGATTGCATTAAAAGCTGGAGCGGTGGCGCGGATACCCGCCTGATGGCGATGGTTGAGCATGCGTTTCGGGTAAATCAACAAGGTCGTATCGACGTTAACCAAGTGCTCAGTCTGCGCCAGCTGGATATCGACGATGCCAACTGGAAACGGGCCATGGACGCTATAGCCGACGCGATTCAAATCACAGGCACTAGCCAGTACCTGCGCCTATATGAGCGTCAGCCTAATGGCAAATACACCCAACTACCACTGGATATAAGCACCCTTTAGGGTGAGCAAGGAGCACATCATGACACTCAGCACACAATCGGGCATTCAACACCTATTCGATGACAACCAAGCCGCACTCGATCGGGTGGCGTTTCAATTACGCCAAGCGACCTTACTTGAAGCTAGCTTTGACAATCTGCGCAGCGAACTCAGTGGCCTTGCGGCGGAAAGGCCGTATTACTGCTTGATGATGTGCGCCGCTCTGCTCAATGCACTTAAGGAGTTAAGCAAAGAGTTTGCGGGCGAGCGCCGCGCTGTGATCGCCTTTTTTATGGAGAAGTCACTCAATAATTTGGAGCTGTTAGAGCCAAAGCGAGCAATGCGTTAACCCTGCGAAACCCGCTCCATAGCTTGGAGCGAGGTCTGTCTAATGTAGTGATTAGGCACTGATGAGCAGCTAACCAAAGAGCAAAGATAAATGACGCCCTACGCTAAACGCTTACTCAAATATGCCATGGATTATTGCCCCATTCGTCAAGTACGTAAGGGCAAAACCAAAGCTGAACTACGCAGTGATCGCGAGCAATGGGCTGTTAACTTTTTAAATGCAGCAACGCCGAATTGGCAGCAGCTTAAGAGTCAGCCTAAAGCCATCAAGATAGTATCCAGTGCGACAACCGATGAGGATGACGAATGTTAGAAACTAATCAAAAAGCCCATGTGCAGACTAATGCGCAGGCGCACCCAGTCGCTCAACACAAGAAGCGCCTGATCACCTTAATCAATGTGGCTAAGGGATCATTGCAGCTCGATGAAGCCATCTACCGCGCCATGCTGAAAAATGCCACGGGTAAAGATTCCTTGCGGGCAATGAACTTGCCAGAGCTTGAACAGGCGCTAGAAGTGTTTAAACAAAAGGGCTTTAAACCTACTGTAACCAACAATAAAACAGCGGTTAAACGCCGTTTAAGTCCTGCTGCAGGTAAAAGCAAATTGGCCAGCATAGATAAAATACGTGCCATTTGGATCACCATGGGCCACCACTTAGTTATCCAGGATAACAGTGAATCGGCGCTTGATGCCTATGTGCGTCGCATGACGCTACGCAGCCGCATTACTAATAACCAAACCCAAGGCGTGGACGCCACCGCTTGGATGACAGAACCGCAAGCCTACAAGGTACTTGAAAGTCTGAAAAACTGGCATAAGCGCGTACTTATCGAGCGCATTATTGCCCGTGGTGAGCGGCTAAAGATGAATGAAGCAGGTACACGCCCCGCAAACTATGAAGTGATCGTCGCGCAATACGAGGGGCATGGCCATGAGTAAGAACACTCTAAACGCGGTTAGCATTCCCGAAAACCAGTTGGATTTATTGTCCACCAGCGCCGCCGAGCTGGAACAAGCCCTCGAAACCTTAGCCACGCTTAAGCCCGATGAACGTGAGGATTTTATTCGTCGCTGGCCCTCAACCTTGCAAAGCCTGTGCGATGTGATGCGCCAAACCCTAAAGCAATACGATATTGATAACGCGGATAATGTCAGCGAAGCCTTAGCCACTAGTCTAAGTGCCTATCTCGGTGGGCGTGATATCTACATCCCCAATGGTGAGCGCCTCAAGGATGCGCTGCGGGATATCCGCATTTGGCGCGAGTTTAAGGGCAATAACCTAGAGCAGTTAAGCCGCGACTATGGACTCACCGAGCGCCGGATCAGTCAGATAGTGGCAGAGCAAAGGGCGGCTTTTGTGGCGAGGAAGCAGAGGAGATTGTTTTGAAATCCAATCTATATCACAGGGTTACCAAAAGGTAGCCCTTTTTATTGGTTTACTTTGGTAATAAACTTATCGATACTCATTACGGGCTTAGGATATATAAGGACAATGTATGTTATTAACGATAGACCGTGTTTCTAAAAAAGATTTTGATACAAAAGGGATCGTCAGAATTAATTTTTCACGAACAATGATAAAAGAAAAAAAAGAAGAAATTATAGGAGAGTTTAAGAAAAGAGGTTTTATGGGAGGGATTACCGGTGAGTTAAAGATCTGTGGGGGATTCGATGGCCATGGTAATGAATTTGTACTATTCGATACAGCGCGTTACACGCACACAGAAGCTCTAGACTGGATTAAAAAGCATGCATATGAAACGAGCGGCTTAAATTAGCGTTTAGCTGGCATTTAACAGTTAGGATGTTGAAGCATGATTAAATGGATATTACTCACAAGCCTCATGGCACTGCTTAGCACTAATGCAAATGCTGAAATTTACAGATGCACCGTTGACGGTGTTGATACCTATAGCCAAACTCCCTGTGCGGAAGATGCGCAACCTATCATTGTTACTCCACCCGCCAAGTTGCACTCAGGCGAAAATACCTTAAATGAAGATGAGTTAGTATCACAATGCGTTGAAGTACTTAAGCGTTACGCTGGCTTTAAAGATCCTGACTCGATTAAAGTTGAAGGGCATTTTTTCGATTGGCAGCAGGATGATAGTGGTGCTCGTAGGGTGTTGCAACTCAAGATTAATGCCAAGAACAGCTTTGGAGCGTATGACGGTGGAAAATATCGCCCTTGCTTTTTAAGTTACAATGGTACTAAAGTAAGTGAAAATCAAAAACTTATTTTCAAGTAAACGTATCAAAAGAGATCAATCTTAAACTTTTTATAATGGATTTGAACGAGCAAACCGCTCAAAAGAGCAACAGACTAATTGTTCTTTAATTGATTTCCTGTATGATTGCGCGAAAAAAGTCACCGAGCCATATGAGTTAATGGAAGAATATTATGGGTCTTAGAAAGTGAATTATCCCCAAAAAATGCTTATTATGACAGAAACTGATGTGCTTCTAACTGAGGTAATCTCGGTTCCTCAGAAGTCTTTAGTTGTTGATGCCTATCATACTTGTGAACTGAGAGGAGATGTTGCAGAGGCATTCAGCAAAGCCCCATTTAAAAGTAGAGCTAACAGACATCCACACTGGCAATGGTTAAGCCAAGGTTACTATTTTTGGGCAGTAGAGCACTTTGCTCATAAGTGGGGCAAGGATTCTATATCTGGGGATTACGCAATTATTGGATGTAATCTAACATTTAATGAAGATGAACTTTTAGATTTGGTTGATGATTTTGGACATCAAGACTGGCTTGTTCAACTTATTAATTTATATAGAGATTATCTTGATAGATGTTATCATCAAGTTGGTGGACATAAGCGAGAGGCGACTGTTTGCCAAGTTATTGAGCATTTTAGGAAGGCTAAAGCTTTCCCATTTATCGCCGTAAAAGCAGAAGATAGCTACCATGAAGAAAGGATTAAATTTGCACCAGGAAAAACCGCTTCAATCTTCTTAAAAAAGAGACAGCAAATCTGTCTATTCGAAACTGGTTATAGGTGCATTACTCACAAATCATTGGTTTTCCCAATAATTTGAGAAATTAGGAGACTAAGCAATGAAAGAGTCATTAGTGCTAGCTTTGCAAAATGCAAAGAACTGGTTGGAGTCAATGGAACCCAAACAGTTCATTAAAGAATTTGAAGCATTGTCAGGTGAAAATCATGGCGTTCTCGCTTCAGAATTTGTTGAACAGTTACAAGCTGCAATGCAAATTAGTTCTGAAGTAGTGTTCCTCGATGAAGTTGATGAACCTTTATATTTTAATCTTCGAGAGTTTTGGGAATCCTCAGAACAAAGGGAACATGCCCTAAGCTCATACGCTTGCAATGACGATAACTACGCAATGGCAGCATAAAGATTATGAAAATTCAGATAGTTGAAAGTGAAGTTCTCTCGCTAAATGTGTCAAGAATCCCACTTGAACAACTAATAGAAGAGAAAGATAAATTTAAGTTTTCGTTTACTCCTGAGTTTGAAGAAAGCAAAACAAAAGGTTATTACATTACTTTCTCTGCGAGGATTCCACACCGAAATGGGGTGGTTTACGAAACCGAGTATCGGTCAGAATTCAAAACCAATGACGAGATAACGGAAGAGTTTAAAAACTCTAAGTTTATGTTCATCAATTCGCCAGCAATTGCATATCCGTTCTTCAGAGCATTTGTTGCAAATATGATGTTGGTTTCAGGGCATGAACCTATGATGTTGCCAACTGTTAATTTTGTTCAGTTATTTGAACGGAAAGGGAATTATCACGAGGAAGAATTGGAATAAAATCCTACTAGAGCTAATCCCGAAACCTTTCCAATCCGCTCCAAACCCTTAAGCCGAGACAATGAACCCATGTTCACTGTCTCGGTTTTTTTATGGCCTTTGTCACCCACAATACTTCTCGTAAATGCCAGAGTCGCAGCGGCGTTAACAGTATGCCGATTGCGAATGCGCAGCCCAAACGCATTCAAAGCCGAGTCTATCGCCAGTGCGCTAAGGACGGTTTTAATGCCCGCATCAAGGCGGAGTTATCAGGCAATGTACCTAACGTCGTGCCTTTGTACAGCCACAGTCTCACCCGCCAAAGCTACTTTGAACAAGGCTGGCATGCCGTTACTCATCTACATGTTTTAAAAGCGCGTGAGCAACATAAGGCGCAAGCTATGGCGGTGCCTAATGAACAGTAAACTCAAGGCGATTTTACTGGCCGCAGGCTTAAGTTCGGCGGCCATCACGGGCGCACAGCTTACCGATAAATGGGAAGGCAATAGCCTGAGCGTCTATGTCGATGCGGTTGGCGTACTTACCGCCTGTCGTGGCCATACGAGCAAAGACTTAAAGCTTGATCAAACCTTTACCGAGCAGCAATGCATGGAGATTTTTGCCAAGGATATCGCTCGCGCCGATAAGCAGCTGCTGCAACTCACTGCCCCTGTAAACCTTACTGATGGCGAGCACGCGGCCTATCTGTCGTTTATGCATTGGGCGGGTTATGGCAATTTTGCCAGCTCAACCCTGCGTAAAAAGCTGCTTGTAGGGGATCGTGTGGGTGCCTGCAAGGAGCTAACGCAGGCCTGTTCCACCAATCCTCAAACGGGTGAGCGCGTCTGCAATGGTTGGACCTATGGTACCCGCCTAGGTGTCAAGGTGCGTCTGAATGGGCTGATTAAACGCCGCGCCGAAGAGCAAGCCATTTGCCTAAGCGAACTCATGGCCGGAGGGATAACGCAATGACGCCCTCCCAAATCAGTATCGCCATTCAATGGTTGATTGTGTCGCTTTTTGTGGCAGTGCTTTGTTTAGCTCAATACCAATTAGCCACGACAAGAAGCCAACTTACCCAAGCGCTCGCGGATAAATCAACGCTGCAAACCGATGCTGATAACTTGGCTGATAGCTTGCGCAAATCCAATGCCGATAAGGCCGCATTAGCGGCTGAGTCAGAGCAGCTTGCCTTGCAATTACAGCAAGTCTCGCTGCAAAAGGCAGAGCTAATGGGCCGCCATCACGCCCTTAAAAACCAACTCAATCAACTGTTGCAGGACACTACCGATGAAGATGCTAAAGCATGGCGCGATGCTCCTGTACCTAATGATGTTGTGCGCTTGCTCAGCCACGCAGCCGATTGTGCGCAACGTGCCCGTTTACATGACAGCGTATGTGTTGCCGCCCGCAGCACTGATGCGCGAGTGCCAAGTGACCCAAGTGCCACAGCCCGTGATCCAGTGCCTACTGACTCAGCAAACTTTGTGCCTAGCCAACCCATCCTTAGCCGAGTTGATGCTGTCTCTCACCGCTGACCTTGGGCAATGCAACCTCGACTGGCAAGCCCTGCACGATTGGCGGCAACGCCATCAAACTGACCAAACAAAATAAGCCAAAAATAAGGGATAGGCATGGACGAAAACGATTGGGCTAGCAATATGGAAACCCGCGAGCGAGCTGCCTGTGTTGATGCAGTTCGGGATGCCGCCAGGCACAAACAACACAGCACTGGCAATGGCATCTGTATTGATTGCTTAGAGCCAAATGAGCCACAGCGGCTTAACGAGTTGCGCTGTATCAGTTGCCAAGAAGATGAAGATAAGCGCCAGAAGATGCGCTATGGGAAGCGTTTATGATCGAATCGCTATTTGAATATTTCGGTAAGTATTGGGGCTTCATTGGCAGCGTCATTAGCGTTTTCTGTGCACTGCTGATGGCGTGGTTTAGCACGCGATTTACCCCACGGATTGAGCATGAAAAGGTGATCCAAAAGGTGGCTGAAATCGACAAGCGCCTTAGCGAAACTGAAATGCAATTGGAGTACATGCCGACCCGTGACGAACTGCATGCGCTCGATAAAACCCTCACAGGTTTAGGTGAGCGCTTTGGCGCAATGGAACAAGGCATTAGGCGCTTAGAAACCAAGACCGACATGCTTCTCGAAAACGAACTTAAAGGAGGCCATTAATGGCGATGCAGCAAATTATCAATGAGCACCAACGCCTTGTGGTGCTTCGATTACTGACCGAGGCGGGAGCCTTCGCACTCAATGAGTCCATCTTACAAGATGGCTTAAATGCCTACGGCCTCGACATTAGCCGCGATGCCTTGCTGGTGCAGCTCGCTTGGCTTAACGAGCAAGGGCTGATTAAAACCGAGTTAGTGGGCAAAGTGACCACGGCCACGCTAACAGGTCGCGGCCAAGATGTGGCGACAGGCCGCGCGGTAGTGCCAGGGGTTAAACGTCCACGGGCGGGAGAGTAGCCATGGCGAGTGAAACCCGAGGCCGGCGCTCTAAAGTCGATTTACTGCCTGATCCTATCCGCAAAAAGCTCGATGCGGGGCTGCGTAATGGCTCGATTCAGCAGATTGATTTGCTCGATGAAATCAATGCGCTGATTAAAGCCGCAGGCTTACCTGAGGAAAACCAGCTTTCCCGCGCGGGCATTAACCGCTATGCCACAAAGATGGAGGCCGTGGGTAAATCCCTACGTGAAATGCGTGAGATCACCCAAGTGTGGACGGCAGAACTGGGCGATAAACCGACGGGTGAAGTGACGAAACTCATCCTCGAAATGGCGCGTTCGCAGCTGTTTAAAGCCCTATTAAACCAAGATGAAACGGGCGAAGGTGCCGACGTGGGCATGATTAAAGACGCCATGTTAGCGGTGCAGCGTTTGGAGTCTGCTGCCATGGCCAGCCATAAGCGCGAGAAAGAGATCCGCACCGCGTTCGCGGCCGAAGCGGCTAATGCCGCCGAGAAGGTCGCGAAAACCGCTGGCTTAACCAGTGATGCCGTTGCCTTGCTTAAGCGTGAAATACTGGGGATTGCCTGATGACCATTAAGAAAAGGGTGTTAGCGGCCGCGACTGCGGTAGCGCTAGCCATCACGCCAACGGCAAGCAGCTTTGATCCCACGTATGAGGCAAGTTGCCTAAGTCGCTTTGATCCTAAAGAGGTGCTGCTCGGTTATCAGAAACGCTGGATAGCCGATGAGTCTCCACTCAAGATTGCCGAAAAGTCGCGCCGAACTGGACTCACTTGGGCTGAGGCTGCGGATGCTTCTCTTACCGCAGGCGCAGCCCGTGGCCAAGGGGGGACTAACCATTTTTATGTGGGCAGTAACAAGGAGATGGCGCGGGAATTTATCGACGCTGCGGCCATGTGGGCCAAAGTATTTGATAAGGCCGCAGGCGAAATCCAAGAAGAAGTGTTTGTTGATGAAGGCCTAGACGGTAAAGAGATCCTGACCTTTGCCATTTACTTTGCCTCAGGTTTCAAGGTGCAGGCGCTATCGAGTAATCCCTCGAACCTGCGCGGTATGCAAGGCAATGTGACTATAGACGAAGCGGCGTTCCACGAGCGCTTGGCCGAAGTACTAAAAGCGGCATTGGCGCTGACCATGTGGGGCGCGAAGGTACGCTTGATCTCCACTCATAATGGCATTGATAACCAGTTCAATGAGCTGATTAATGATTCCCGTGCGGGTAAAAAAGATTACTCCATTCACCGTGTCACCTTAGATGATGCCTGTAATGAGGGGCTGTATAAGCGTATTTGCCAAGTGCGCGGCATCGAATGGAGCCAAGTGGCCGAGGATGACTGGAAAGCAAAATTACTCAAAGCCACCGCTACCGAAGAGGATGCATTAGAAGAATACTTTTGCGTGCCTAAGTCTGGCGGTGGTTCTTATCTTAACCGCGCGTTAATCGAAGCCCGCATGGCCGGCGTGACAGATAGCGGCCCCGTTGTTCGCCTTAAAAAAGACGATGCTTTTGGACAATGGCCAGAGGGTTTACGGGCAGCGGAGATCCTTAAGTGGTGTGAGGATGAACTCAAGCCGGTTCTCGATAGCTTAGACCCTGCACGCCCCCATTGCTTTGGTGAAGACTTTGCCCGTAGTGGTGACTTAACCGTGATTGACGTGGGGGAAATAGCCCAAGATCTCCACATCAAAACCAAGTTACAGGTCGAGCTTAAAAACATTCCCTTTCGCCAACAAGAGCAGATCCTGTTTTACATTGTGGACCGCTTGCCACGGCTGAGGGGCGGCGCGATGGATGCACGCGGGAATGGTCAAGCGTTAGCGGAATACGCCCAGGATAAATACGGCAGCGAAGTGATCGCCTGCGTGATGCTGTCTGAGTCCTTTTACCGCGAGCAAATGCCACGTTTTAAAAGTCACTTTGAAGATGGGCTTATCACTATTCCAAGGGACGACGACACCAGTACTGATCTGCGGGCCTTAAGCATTAACCGTCGAGGTACGCCATGCCTTGGCGATGTACGCACAGGCCAAGAAAAAGAACGCCACGGTGATGCCGCAATCAGCCTGTTCTTGATGGTATACGCCTCCACCTTAGACGGTGCCCCCATAGAGTTCACCCCCATTCCTAGAAGTGAACACCGTAATCCGAATGCCGCAGCAAGTGCCCATGAGGATGATGATCATCAAACGCAGCGAGGTTGCTGGTAATGCAAGAAAAAACAACTGAATCACGTATTTTGGACGCCAGTGGTCGGCCGTTTAATCAGCGTGAAGCCAAAGCACTGCAGACCGACGATGTGCGTTTAATTGGCCTGCAACGTACCTTTAGCCAGCACCCGAGTAGCGGGTTAACGCCCGCCAGTGCGGCCAATATTTTACAGGCCGCCGAGCAAGGCGATCTCATTGCCCAATGTGAACTGGCCGAAGATATCGAAGAGAAAGACGGCCACCTATATGCCGAGTTAGACAAACGCAAACGGGCACTGATCGGCGTGGATTACTATTTAATTCCACCCCGTAACCCGACACCACAGGAAAAGGCCGACACTGAATATCTGCAAGAAATGCTCGAAGAAGGTAACTGGATAAAGACGCTCATTAAGTCAATGAGTGATGCCATTATCAAGGGCTTTAGCATGCACGAGTTAGCCTGGACGCGAGAGCTAGGCGAATGGTTTATTGAAGTGCCAGAGTATCGCGATCCGTCTTGGTTTATGACTCACCCTGAGCGGCGCAACGAACTGCGGCTGCGTGATGCCACGGTCAATGGCGCTGACCTGTGGCCCTTTGGTTGGATCAAACATATTCATCCTGCCAAATCTGGCTATGTCAGCCGCAGTGGTTTAGTGCGTCAGTTAATCTGGCCGTTTATTTTTAAAAACTACAGTGTGCGCGACTTAGCCGAGTTTCTGGAGATCTACGGTTTGCCGCTGCGGATTGGTCAGTATCCAGCAGGTGCCAACGATGAGGAAAAGCGCGCCCTGTTAAATGCTGTCATGAGCATTGGCCATAACGCGGGTGGCATTATGCCCAAGGGCATGGTGATGGATTTCGAGAGTGCCGCCACAGGTCAAGCCGATCCATTTGATTTGATGATTAGCTGGGCTGAAAAGACCATGAGCAAGGTGATTTTAGGCGGCACCTTGACCAGCCAAGCTGACGGTAAAAGCTCAACTAATGCGCTCGGTAACGTGCATAACGAAGTACGCCAAGAGCTGCGTGATGCTGACCTTAGCCTGATTGCCGAAACCTTAACCCGTGACTTAGTGGCCCCTTTGTATGCGCTCAACTGCAAGAGTTATCAAAGCCATCGTCGCCATCCACGTTTAGTATTTGATACCACAGAGGCCGAAGACTTACGTGCCTTAGCGTATCCGCTGCGGGCGTTCGTCAGCATGGGCATGCAGATCCCACAAAACTGGCTGCATGAAAAGACCCGTATCCCTAAGCCCGCTAATGGCGAAGCCGTGCTGGTGATCCAGCAAGAAGACCCCAATGCCAGCGCTGCTAACCAGACAGCATTGGCGGCTTTAGCCGCTCAACCGTCTAGTGCCCCGTTGAGTGAACCGAGCCAAACCGCCTTAGATAAAGCCTTGGATGCACTCACTCAAGGTCAAATGAGCGAAGCCTATATGGCGATGGTAGAGCCATTACTGGCACAACTGCACAGCGAGCCGGAGCAGCTGCGGGCGCAACTGGAAAAGGGCTATCCCGCCATGGATACCGAGCAGCTTACCGAAACCTTAGCGCGGTTAATGTTTGTGGCCGAACTATGGGGAATCGCAAATGCCTAAAACCGTTGATTTAAGCATTGCCATTAACCAAGACCCCGCCGATGCGGTGGCCTATTTTCGTGCCAAAGGCTTTGCCATCAGTGACGATTGGCAAGACGTGTGGACCCGCGCCCACGCCCGTGCCTTTACGGTGGCCAAGGCGGCACAGATGGATGTGCTCACGGCGATCCGTAATGAAGTGGATGCAGCCCTAAGCCAAGGATTAACCGCTAAGCAGTTTCAGGCAAACCTTAAACCTCAACTCGAAAAGCTCGGATGGTGGGGTAAAAAGGAAGTCGATGGCCGCGAGGTACAGCTGGGGAGTCCCTACCGCTTAAACACTATCTATCGTCAAAACCTGCAAACCGCTTACATGGCTGGGCGCTATCGGCGCATGTTATCGCGCACTAAAACCCACCCCTATTGGCAGTATGTGGCGATAGATGACGGCCAAACACGGCCAGCCCATGCGCGGCTTAGGGGTAAAGTGTTCCGCTTTGACGATCCAATATGGGACATCATTTATCCTCCCAATGGCTGGGGCTGTCGTTGCCGCGTTCGGGCGCTCACCGAGGCGCAGGTTAAGGCGATGGGGATCACTGTGGAAAATGGCGAAGGTTATATCCAGCGCTTTGACACTGAGACTGTCGCACGCGGAACGGGTGAAGTATTAACCGTGCCCCATGCGCGTATCGATCTGCCCGATGGCAGCAGCATGAGCCCCGATTTAGGCTGGGCCTATAGCCCAGGCGAAGCCGCCTTTGGTACCGACGTCGCGGTAGCCAAAAAGCTGGGCACTATTCAATCCCTCGATACCCGCGCGCAGTTTATTCAGGCACTCAATAATAGCCCACTGCGCCACGCCCAGTTTGCCCAATGGACGGATGAAGTCCTTGCCGCCAATCCAGTGCAGAAACGAAGACCAGGCTTAGGCGTACAGGCTTTAGGTTTTATGACGCCCTCGATTCAAACCGCAGTGACAGCGCGTTTAGGGCGAGAACCCAGCGCATTGCTCGCTATAACTGAGCGGCAACTCATTACAGCGCAAGCCTCGGTGACGCCTAACCAGTTACAGCAATTACCGCTGCTACTGGCTAAGCCCGAGGCCGTGCTATGGGATAACGATAATCAAACCTTACTCTATGTGTATCCAATGGAAGGGCAAGCAACTAATGACCCAGCTAGTAATAGCAAATTACTTATCGCGAGCCAGTGGCAATTACAGCGCACACCTAATGAGGGCCAAGTGGAAGTACTTAAGTTATCGCTAGTTGAATTGCAGCAAGCCCAATACCAAGTGCTTGAAGGTCAGTTAAAAGGGTAGGGATGCACTATGAATAAAGTGGATATTCAGTTTACCAACGGCACTGTATTGCAGGTGCTTGATAGCTTGCTGGATAAGCTCGATGACTTAAGTGAACCCATGAACGATATTGCAGCCGTTCTGGAGTCAGCCACCGAATCAGCCTTTGAAGCAGAGGCCGATCCCGTTACAGGTCAAGCCTGGGCATCCTTAAGTGATGCTTATCTTAAAGCGAACCCTAAACGCCAGGGTGGTAAGATACTGCAGGCCAGTGCTGGCGGGCTAGCTGCCAGCGTAGTCGCCGACAGCGGTAACTTTTGGGCGGCGATTGGTAGCAATAAAATCTATGCCGCTATTCACCAGTTTGGTGGCACCGACGATATGCCCGCAGGCCCAGCGGGTATTCCAGCACGGCCATACCTTGGCGTCAGTCGAGAGGATGAACAATCCATTCTTGAGATTGTTGTCGACCTTTATAGTCGTTAATTAGAATTCGTCTACGCCTTTTTTGATTTGTGTATCTATCTCTTTCAACAGAGTCTCAATACTTTCATTTGGTTGAAATTTATAGAATTTGCTCAGCAGTGATATTGCATTTACAAGGTAAGGTAACGCATAAAGTTTCGAGTTAGTTTCTTTAGAGTATTCTAAGGATATATGACCTAGCTGGATTACTTGTATCTCTAGCGCTTTTATTGAATTAATCAAAGGGTTAGGGACTTCAGAGTTCAATAGTTCAATTATTGCGCCTTGATAACTACGAACTTCATTATGATTGTTCAATATTTTGTCGAAGGTAATACCGATAGGCCCTCTATCAGTTAATCGAGAATAAACTTGGGTAGCAAGAAGGTCGTTGATGATATCAAGCTGAGCTTTTAACACGCCCTGTAATTCGGTCAGTTTTGCATCTTGTTTTAAATGAGCAACCTGAGCTTCCATAGCTTGGCGACTTAATGCTGTTTCTTCTTTAGTCTCTTTCAACTCTTGCCGAGTTAAAGCGAGTTGCTGATTAGATAGTGACAGTTCTTTCATTTGCATCTTAAGTGACCAGATCAAAAGTCCGACAGTGGCAAAGCCTAAGATAGGGTTGAGCACGCCACCAAGAAAGTCGCCAAATGCACCAAAGTCTCCTTGGTTACCCCAGCCCCCATTGAAATTCATAAAGTACAAAGTTAGTAAAAAAGCAGCAATAACGGCCAGCAAAATGATAAGCCACCAAAATGATGTCTCGGATTCGTGGGTTTGAGTCTGCTGTTCCGCTTGAGGAGATGCCGAAGGGGTGGTCATGTGCCGTCTATGGTTTAAAAGTAATGATAGTATTCTAAGGTGACAAGCTCCGAAGCGTAAAGCTCTCAAACGAGATTTAAGCGTCTAAACTCTCAACTTGGTGTAACGGTTTATCCAGATACCACTTAAACGCTTTAACAAGGATTTAAACGGGTTTTAAACTGGGTTATAGCTGAACTCACACAATTCTATTGATTTACTTAATATGGATATAAAAAAGGGCTATTTGGGAGTGAGCGGTAAGTTATTGTACAAAAGGATTTATCCTCGTTAGATCATACATGCAGATACTCATAGCTGTTTATGTTTGATATTTTGCCCGTAGTTAAAGTCAGGTGGATAAAAGATTGGCAATCGAAAAGAACGCCGAAAAATTCCTCATAAATGTACCACGCTAACCTGAAGTTGAGCTTCAAGGTTAGCCGTTACTAACGCGAAAGCTTGTCCTCAACTTATCCACAAGATGTCCCCTGAATTCAGACTTGCAAATAGAGTAGAAACCCAATGATAATGGTGTTTATGAGCTTGGTGGACAAAAAAAAACCGCAATGCTGTGGAGGCATTACGGTTTTATCGAAGCTCTTACAAATGCAAGCACATCGATTTATGTACAAGTTGAGTTTACGGATTCAGTTTCGTTTACGCAACTATATCTTGGCGCTGCTTGTGAACTTAAATGCTCTTTTGGGAGGTCTTTATGGACGATACCGAGCGCCAAATGATTGTTAATCAAACAATCGTAATTATTAATGTTGCACCTCAACCCCCTCCAGTAAAGTTCAAAAGCTGGCTGGACTTCATAACTAAAGCGAGTTTGTTGTCACTGCCTTGGTTGCTAGATCATGCTTATGCGATTTGGCCTGTGATGTTTGGGTAATTTAAAGCCCACATGAGAAATCATGCGGGCTTTTACTTATAAAATTATTATTACTTTTTATACATAAGGACATGACTCAATGGAGCAAGTATATAGCACCAAATCTGGGACGGTTATAAACGCTGCCGATTTTTCAAACTTGTCTACTGAATTGCAGCAAACATATAAAGCAAGCCTGCATTGTATAGGTTGCGAAGATGTGGCTTGGTTTCGTTCTGCCACAAAACCGAATGCAAAAGTGGCTCGAGCGGCTCACTTCAATTCGCATCATCATCAAGGTGAGTGTCCTTATAGAACTTCATATTTAGTAATCGATGACGGAAGCGACACTGGTAATTCAGTTGATGTGCCTGTGCCAACTGTTTCTGATTATGTGATAAATTTAGATGATAATCGAGGTGGTGCAATTGCTGATATCGACTTACCTCCGATTCCACCTGCTGGATTTGTGACACCAAAAGGCGGGAGTATTGGCATTGGTACAGATAAAGCATATGAAGCCACAGTCACGCGAACACTCCGACAAATTCTATCTTACCTTAAACGCTATCCAGATTTTAAATTCTCTGATAAAAGGGTGGAAATTTATTCAGATAGTGGGCAGTTAAAGATACAAGGAACGATCAGGGACGTAGCAGTTCATTTCGATGATATTACTCCCGCAGTCGATGATAGCCAAAGCAGACTTTTTTGGGGGCTAATTGTTGACTCTTACGATGAGGCATATGGCGGTATTTGGTTGAATGCTAGTGATTCAAAATCTGGGCTAAGTGTTAAAGTATTTGCCGATATACGTGACAAGTTTTTAGAAGTTTTTAAAATCGAAGATCTTGAAGAACTTCGGGGTACTCATATACTGCTCGTTGGTAAGTTGCATTACACTGGTAAGTACAATAAACCTGTTATTTTTTGTCCATTTGTTAATTTAGTAACTTTGCAAAAGTATCGAGAGAGAAATATCTAGTTATTGGATAATTAAATTAATCCCGAAACCTTTCCAATCCGCTAGCGAGTCAAGCGAGATCATTATAGGCACTCCAATGTAATTGAGAGTGCCTTTTTTATGTCTGCAACCACCACAACTTTGGGTTTTGCCGCCTTAAGCAGCCAGTTAAACGTCAATTCAGAAGCAACCTTTGTGGTTGGTGAAGATGGCTACATTCAGGCGCTGCCTGATGGCCACTTTGCCGCCGTAGATGGTCGCCCTGAAGATGTGGCTGGTGGCAAGTGGTTGATGGATAGCGTTGCATTCGCGGCCCTGCAAGCAAACACCCCCCATAAAGCCGGTGATCTGGTTATTGACTACGAACACCAAACCCTCAACAAAGAGAAGAATGGCCTGCCTGCACCCGCTGCGGGTTGGTTCAACATCGATGACGTGCAATATCGACAAGGGCAGGGCTTGTTTATTAAGCCGCGCTTTACCGATAACGCCATCGTTTACCTCACCGCCAAAGAATACAAGTACTTCAGCCTAGTGTTCGGTTATGACACCAGCACTGGCCGCCCGCAATTTATCCACTCAGCCGCGTTAACTAACCGCCCTGGTGTCGATGGCATGTTGCCACTCGCCGCGCTGGCCGCATTGGCTGCTCTTAATACAAGCCTCAATCCAAACCTTAACCCAAACCAACCTAGCCAATCCACCGACACGGAGGAACTCCATGTGAACCCATTACTGAGAAAAATCTTAGCCGCCCTTGGGGTAGATGTGCCCGAGGATGCAACGGCCTTAACGGCTGAGCAAGAGGTCGCGGCGCTATCTGCACTTAATACGCTAACCACGGCAGCAAATAGCGTTGATGGCTTAAAGCAACAGCTTACAGCGTTGAGTGCTACATCGCCCTCGGTTGATCTAAGCCAGTACGTTCCAGCGGCAACTGTCGCTGCCCTGCGCGCGCAACTTGTTGCACTCACTGCTGAAAACGGTGTGCTTACCGTTGAGCAAACCGTGAAGGCGGCGATAGATGAAGGCAAAGCCTTTGAGTGCGAACGTGATTACCTAACCAAGTTAGGCAAGCAATCCATCGCGGCGCTTACAACCAACTTGGGTGAGCGTGTGGCTATTGCCGCATTAACGGCCAAGCAAACCACCACAGTTCCCGATCCTATCAAGGACAAGGAAACCAAACTCGCGGCACTGACTGCCGACCAAATCAAAATGGCCGATTCTTGGGGCATGTCGCACGCTGACTTTGCTAAAGCTATCGCCGCTGATCAGGAGCAAAAATAATGGCTGCTATTAACGCCCCAGTATTACACGCTCTGCGCACTATGGTGCGTAGCGAGTTTCAAAATGCTTTAGCTAAGACAGATCCACTGTATTTAAAAATTGCCTCAGTCGTGCCAAGCAATACTAAGTCCAATACCTACGGCTGGTTAGGCTCAATGCCGACTATGCGCGAATGGATTGGTGCGCGGGTGATCAACTCCATCAAAGAGCATGGTTATTCAATCACTAACCGGACCTTTGAAACCACCATAGGTATTAGTCGTGATGATGTGGAAGATGACACTTTAGGGATTTACAAACCTATGGTGCAGGCATTGGCGCAGGAAGGTGAAGAGTTTCCCGACGATCTGGTGTTCGAGCTATTAGCCGAAGGCTTTGGCACTTTGTGTTATGACGGGCAGAACTTTTTTGACACTGACCATCCCGTTAACGAGAAGCACGATGGAACGGGTGCTGACGTATCGGTGGCCAACATGGTGGTTGATGGCGCTTATACGGGGGAACCTTGGTTTTTGCTCGATACCACGCGCCCATTAAAGCCACTCATCTTCCAAGAGCGTCGCAAGCTGGATTTAAACACCCTGTTTAATCCAACTGACCCTGCAGTTTGGACCAATAACGAGTTCCAGTTCGGCACCGATATGCGCTGTGAAGCGGGCTTTGGCTTCTGGCAAATGGCCTTCGCCAACAAGCGTACTCTCAATGCCACCAACCTATGGAGCGCTTACAAAGCCATGCAAGCTTTTACCAGCGATGGCGGTAAGAAGCTCAAGATACGCCCCAATTTGTTGGTGATCCCAGCTTCTCTTGAAGACGTCGCACTCAAGTTAATGACCCGTGAGCGCATTGATGAAGGTGGCGTGACCGTGGATAACGAACTGAAAGGCAAGTTCGAGATCCTTGTGGTGCCACAGCTTTAGGTGTTCACCCCTTAAGTTTGAGCAGCGAATCGCAGGCACAAGGATGCGCCTGCACCCCAACATCGAGTGAGGTAACAATGAAATGGCGAATCCTTCTAAGAACATTCAAGTCCTGTTGGTTATCTGTCTTGCGCACACTGGCTATCGACGTGCGGGCATGGCGCTTAACAAAGGCGAAAACCTTATACCGCTGGCCGAGCTGTCGGATGAGCAAGTTGCAGCGTTTGAAGCTGATCAGCGCCTTAAGGTATCCGTGCGTGATATGGCACCAGCGTCGGGGAGTGTGGACATTCCAGACGGTGATCAGACATTAGGCACCGATATCACAGGCACGCTCACTGGTGTGAAAGAGCCCAATGGTGAAGAGAAAGCCTTGGATGAACTGACAGCAAAAGAGCTGAAAGAACTGGCAAAAGACTTGGCGATCACGGGTGTTAACTCGATGAATAAAACTGACTTAGTTAGTGCTATTCAGGCGGTAAAAGTCACAGTGCCAGGTGCGAGTGAAACGGCTAATTCAAGCGCTGAAATGCCTAACACTGAAACGGAAAGCACTGAGCCATCTGGCACCGCCACCAACGAAGCAGGTGAATAGTCATGGCCGACTTAGCCATCACAAGAGCCATGTACGCTACCCCTGACAACATGCTGAGTCGCTTTGGTGCGCAGGACTTAATGCTGCTTACCGAGCGTGAAGACAGTGTGCCAGGGGAAATCAATTTCGCCTTGCTTGAGCAGGCGCTGCGCGATGCGTCTGCCGAGATTGATGGCTATATCGTGGGCCGTTACACCTTGCCGTTAACCACGGTTCCCGCCGTATTGGAGCGTAACTGCTGCGATATCGCCCGTTACTTCTTGTATGGCGATAAAGCCCCTGAACAAGTCGAGAAACGCTATACCGCTGTGGTGAAGTTTTTAACCGCAGTGAGCAAAGGCGATATCAGTTTGGGGCTAGCTGATACGGGTGAAGTCGCTAGCCAAAGTGAGTTAGTGGTCAGTATCGAAAGTGCAGGCAGCGTGTTTGGCCGTGCATCGTCTAAGGGGTTTATCTGATGTTTGAAATTAAAGATAACTACCTTGCTGCAGGTGATGCGCTGACTCAAATACTTGAGCCATTAGTGACGAGCCAGAAGCTGAAAAAGGTCTATCAAGCCAATGAGCTAAGCGAAGTGGATGAGCGCAGCCAAATCACCCCCGCCGCCCATGTGTTGTATCTGGGCGATACGCTGGCGGATACCGCACAAGGCGGCAACACCAGCCAAATTAAGCAGACTTGGCTTGTGGTATTAGCTTGCCGTTTATCTATTCACGAAGGCCAAGCAGGTGAGTTATTAGTCAGCCTGTTAAACGCGATTGTGGGTAAGTCCATTGCGGTGGATGGTCAGATGCTTGGCCCCTTTGTGCGCGTTAACAGTCCCGTTAAACCCCGTTTCACTAAAAGCCACGGTTATTACCCCGTGGCGTTAAGTGTGATTTTGAGATTCAAACCTTAACAACCTAAGAGGAACTCACCATGAGTGGATTATTAGTCGCAGGCAACTTCTTTGTTGACCGCTTAAATGCCCAAGGGCAATCAACGGGGATCATTGGCCCCATTAACACCACTAAGCTCGCGATCAAAACCGATGCCGAAGAAAAGGTACGTGGCAGTAAAAAGAAGGAAAGCTATGGCCAAGCCTTAAGCGTGGTGAAAATTTCTAAGCCTGTTGAGGTGGAATGGTCCTTCGACGATCAACCCGCCGAACTGATTGCTATGGCACTACTGGGTGATACCCAAGTGCTGAACACGGGCAGCGGCACCTTAACTGATGAGGCCGTGACCTTGCCTGATAATCAGCGTTGGATACAGCTACCTGAAAGTAACTTTGCCGCCCTCGGTTTTGTGGTGAAGAAAGACGCTGCCACCTTAGTGCTGGGCACTGACTATGAGGTGAACTATGCCCTAGGGCTAGTGCGCGCCGTAAAAGGCGGCGACATAGAAGCGGGCGGCGCGGTGACAGTGACAGGCCAACATAACGCCATTAGCGGCACCCTCATTCGCGGTGGCATTAACGCCCAAACTCGTGCGCGGATCTTCGGAGAAGGTACCAACTTAGAAACAGGCAAACCGATTAAGCTCGAAATTTTCGACGCCAGCTTATCGCCAACAGCGGCGCTCGATTTTGCCGCCAGTGAGTTTGTGAGCGCCACCCTTGCGGGTAAAGCCCAGTTAGTCGCGGGTAAGGATCATCCGTTCGAGTACCTAGAGCTGGATGCGTAAGCGGTTTTGCTTAACCCAAGGGCATGGCCGTACTCAATTGCCATGCCCTTTAATCCCCATTTAACCGCCGTTTAAACACCGATTATTTAGATACTAACGAGAGCATTAACGAGATAGCCATGGCTGATAAAACCTTAGAACTCGCCCTGCGGATCGTGGCAGAGGCCACGGGCAAGCAACACATTGCGGCTTTAGTCGATGAGCTTAAGCGCATCGGCACTGAGTCGGATGCGGCGAATCCTAAGACGCAGGCGCTCGCTGATGAACTCGATGGCGTGAGTGATGCCAGCCAAGCGGGTGCGAATCAAGTTGATGAACTCAAAAACAGCCTTGATCCGTTAAGCGACCAGTTAGACCAAGTGGCCCAAAGCGGCCGTAATACCAGCAACCAAGCAGAGCAGCTCACTAATGACCTCAAGCCTTTAGCAACAGGGCTTGATGATGTTGGCGAGAGTAGCCAATCGACCAGCCAAAAAGCCAATACCTTAGCCAATAAGCTCGATGAACTGGCTAACCAGCAAGACCTGATCAACACCTTTAAGCGGTCACGCAATGAGCTTGAACAGCAAGAGCTTGCTGTCACTGCTGCCGCCTTAGCTCTGCAGGACTTAAAGCAACGTGCCAGCCAAACGGATGCGCCTTTTGTGCAACTGGCACGCTCTATTGATGTGGCAGAAAAAGAGCTGGAGCAAATGCAGCGCGAGTTAGCGCAGCAATCATCCAGCCACACTAAGCTGCAAAATGCCCTGTCGAAATCGGGCATTGATTACAACAACCTGACCACAGCGCAGCGCAAGTTAAATGCCGAATTTGACGGCACTGGCCGCAATGTCGATAAGTTTGCTAATCAGTTAGATAAGGGCAATGCCAGCGCCCGTGATCATGCCAGTTCCCTGCGTGGTGTGATCGGCCAAGTGACCGCCTTAGCGGGTGCCTATTTGGGCTTTGACCGCGTAGCTCAAGCGGTGAAGGATGTCTTTGCCACGGGCGATCAATTCGAACGTCTTGGCGTGCAGATGAATGCTGTGATGGGCGGTTTTGAATCTGGCAAACAAGCGACCGCTTGGGTAAAACAATTCGCCATCGATGTGCCACTGCAACTGAACGAAGTCAATCAAGCGTTTGTGAAGGCCAAAGCCTTTGGCCTCGATCCTATGAACGGCACCATGAAGGCGATTGTGGATCAAGCCTTTAAACTCGGTGGTGGTTTTCAAGAGGTCGAGGGGATCACCTTGGCACTCGGCCAAGCCTGGGCAAAACAAAAGCTACAGGGCGAAGAGATCCTGCAACTGATTGAGCGCGGCGTGCCCGTATGGGACATGCTGGCTAAGGTCACGGGAAAGAACACTACCGAACTGCAAAAACTCAGTGAGCAAGGCAAGCTTGGCCGCGATGTGATCCAAGGCTTGATTGATGAAATGGGCCGAGCCGCAAATGGCAGCGCAGCGGTGCAGATGGCTTTGCTCAGTGGCCAAGTATCAAACCTCAAAGATAACCTTTCATCCTTCTATGATCTCGTGGCTCAGTCCGGTGCACTTGATTGGCTTAAGGGCCAGATCAGTGAGTTGAATCTTGAGTTTGCCGCCATGGCCGCCGATGGCCGTTTAAAGGAATGGGCGCAGCAAGTCAGCGACACGATCGTGAGCATAGGCTCAGCGGTGCAAGATGGCGCGGCGATGCTTTACCACTTCCGTGATGAAATTGGTTTTGTGGCTAAGGCATTTCTAGCGTTAAAAGTCGGTAGCTATTTTAGTGATGTGATCACCGGAGCCAATGCCGCCATCGGCGTGATGCGTCTTTACACTGGCGCGATCATGGGTACCACTGCGGCGAGTGAGGGCGCGGCCTTAGCTGCTGGCAAACTTAAAACCGCCTTGGCAGCAGCGGCTAAAGCGGGTTTGTACTTAGCCCTGATTAGTGAGTTGATCGAGGTCGCTCGGGTATACCAAGAGTTATTGATTGCTGAAGAAGCACTGGCAAAGTCTAAACGCGCTGCCGCGTCTAGCGCCAAACAGTTGGAGTACTCACTTAAGGATCTCAGTGAGCAAACGGGCGTAGCCTTTACCACTATGGCCGAGTTCAACAAGGCGGTAGACGAAGGCAAACTGATTTATGACGACGCCACTGGTAAGTGGAAGAACGCCGCTAAAGCCATGCAAGAAGTCAAACAGGCTGCGGTTGACGTTGTTGAGCCGATTAAATTAACGGTTGAAGAAGCGCTGCGCCTGACCTTTACCTTAAGCGAACAAACTAAAACGCTCGATGGCGTTAAAGGTGGTATGGGCGGTTTCATTCGCCAAATTGATGCCGCCTTAGTGCCGTTAAAAGCGGCGGGGGATCAATACGAAGGCCACGTTAAGTTACTCACGATACTGCGCGCCAAGTTTGAAGATCAGCAAACCTATCTTGATGCCACGGCTAAGGGCACTGAGGCACTAGAGCAAGCCTATAAGGACTTAGGGCTAACCAGTAGCCAAGCCTTAGAGCTGGTCAATACTAAGGCCGAAGTGGCCTTTAATCTGATTAAAAATAACCGTGAACCGATTGAGCAACAAAAGGATGCGTTTTTAGCCTGGGCGAAAGCGGCATTAACGGCCGCCGAAGCGACTGGCGCTGCGGTACCCGAAACCTTGAAAGCGCAAGCCGCTACCCTTGGGCTAACCAAGGAACTGAGCGATCTGACAGCAAAGCAATACGGCTATACAGACAGCGTGAAGGAACTTTCACCCGAGCAAGCCAAGCTAAGCCGCGCGGTTGCTGACACCGAAGCCCGATTGAAGCAATGCCGCGATGTGATGAACAGCTCGACGGTATCGAGTAAAGCCAAAGCAAAAGCCCAACAAGATCTGATTAGTTTACAGGGCAAGTTGAGTGACCAAACTAAGCAGCTCAGTGAGGTTCAGGCACTCGAAGCGGCTAATTATGAACAGATAAAAAGTAAGTATGCCGCGGTATCTGATGAGATGTTAAGGCTCGAACAAGCCTATAAAGACGGCGGCATCACGGCGGAAGAATACCTGCGACAAAAAGAGCGCTTGGTCGAAGTGCTCAGAATATTGCAACGCTTAATGGGCGGCTTGGAAGATAGTGAGCAAGAGACTGACGAACAGGTAAAAAAGACCACTAAAACCTTAATTGAGCAACGCCAAGAACTCGAACAATTAGAGGAAACTACTGGCCGCGCCACTGAGTATGTCAACCTGTTCGCGGGTGCCTATGCCCACTTAAATAAACAGTTCAATTTTAACGAAGATAGTACCGAAAAACTCAACGCCCGCGTCGATCAGCTGACTAATAGCATTATGAACAATATGCGGGTGAATACTGGCTTTTGGGGTGTACTGGCGCAGCTCAGTAACCAAGCCTTTATCCGCGAAAAGCAGATCATCAATGAAACCCTACTGACACGTAAATGGACTGAAGAACTTGAAAGCTCCAGCGTTAGCCTAGCTCGCGTCAATCAAATTAGCCGCGAGGCAAAGTGGAATATACGCGAGTTAGGCGATGAAGATCTTAAGCCACTGCAAGCCGCCATTGATGCTACCCGCGATCGTATTCTCGGCCTGCGTGACGATATCAACGCGACTTTGGGCAGTCTCAAAGATGAGATGGATCAGCTCAACAATAACCAAGCCGCTATCGAGAAACGCCGCTATGAACAGCAACAGGCTGAGCTTAAGGTGCAGCTCGAAGCTGCCCGCACGGCCCAGGATAAAGAGTCCATTGCCAGTGCGGCAGAAGCCCTGCAACTCAGTCAGCAAATCTACGCCACCAAACTAAAACAAATCGAAGCAGAGGCGGCAGAACGTAGCGCGCAGGCGAACGAGCCCGCATCAAGTAGTACAAGCACCGCGACTAACCCCACTCGCAGTAGTGCCAACCAAACCACAACGCCATCGGTGAGCAATCAGAGCACTGGCAGCAGCGTGCAGGTGTATCGGCTAGAGCTAGCGATGCCCTCGGGCAATGTAGTGAAGGCCGATTTGCTTGATGAGTTTAAACAGTTGTTTTTGCGCGAACTAGAACAGATTAAGGCCACCTCATGATCACCTTAGACACGCTTCAATTACCGCACTTTATTTGGCTTAACCGCTTTGGTTATACGCCCTTTGTGAGCAGCACTGAGTTTGCGCTCGATGGCTCGCAGCATGTTGAAGTCGCCGCCAAACAAGCGGGCCGCCCAGTGGTGTTATTCAGCGATGCAGAAACATTGGCGGTATTCAATGCCCTTGAGGCCCACGCTAATTCAAAGGGCGCGACCAGCTTTAACCTGGATGTCAATGGCACTGCATTAACTGTGATGTGGGACTACAGCGAACAGCCCATTAGCGGCACGCCCGCGATCAATTACAGCGATACCGACCCCGACGAAATCGAGGCTATCACCTTGAAGTTAATCACCGTTTAAAGGCCATTTATCTATTGTGAGAGTGCTATGACTATTTCCCGTGCAGATTTAAAAGTATTCAAACCAGAGCAATTGGGCTCAAGCGATGATGCGGGTGGACAACGTACCAAGCTGGCGGTGGAGTCTGGCAAGCTAAACGAACTATTTCGCGCCATTTCAGATATTGACCACTCACAATCTGCTGTTGATATTGTTAAGTGCTACCCTGCACTTGATACGCCTGACACAAGCATCTTGCTCGATGGTCACATATTCATTAGCCAAAGGCCAACAGATGAACTGGTCAGTTTATTGATAGCTGAGTCAGAGACATTGAGTGATGCCGACCGCATGACCGATATGGTTGAGATTCTGGAATCATCTGTGCGTGCTGGCCAGTTGATCCGCAATCGACTGATTGGGCTACTTGCTGGTCAGGATACATTTCCTCGGCCATATTTGCAGAGCATATATCAGTTCAACGGTCGGGAATTTTACGAAAACATCACATTGGTGCAGGGTCAAACAATCGTGATATCGGTGGAATATCCCGGTGCAGAGGATGCTTTATATCCAAGGTTTGAACATTTTTGCCAAATTCAGCAAACAGTGACTGGTGGTACTGGTGGGTTGGTAAATTTCAAACCTGCCATACCGTTCGATACACCCAATTATGATGTAACAATCAATGGTAAAACGGGTTGTACACATTTGCGCTATACATCACAGAATGATGGTATTAAATATCACGGTGCGACCAAACTCACGGCGGCGACCAACTCAGCCGTACTGGCAGTTGAATCAACATCGGTTGAGTTACTACCAAAAGTCAAAACCATTTCGATCAGTGCTGGTAATGCACTTGAAGGTGTTGAAGATTCACAAGGTGGTGTGGTTGGTGGTGTGAGTAACATACAATCTATGGTGTATAAAACTGTATCGCTCCCCTCAGTGACAGGTCAGAGCACTTATATTTTTGAATTACCAGATTTACTGATCTCAGATTGGTTCAATGATAACGGTATACAGAATGTAAAATATTCAGGTGCATGGGCTCAGAATGCTATTCTCAGTGTTATCGGTACAACTGTCACTGTGATATTTTCAGGTTATACACCACCTGTCGGTTACAGTATTGGTGCCAGCTATATTAGTGATGATAAGTATGATGTTTACTATTCAAATTTGACATTCCCATCTAACAGGTTAATGGTCAAGGATAAATTGTTTGGTGAAATAACATTTGTCAATACTACGTATGGTAAAAGCAATATTAACATGCGTACCACTTCACCTGCTTTGGATATCACCGCAATACCTTTGATTGAATCTAACAACAACATTGTTGGTTACATTGATGCCACCACAGGTATCGTCACTAAAAACCTCGATTTCAGGGGTGATTTTACATACACATATGATTGCCTACTCGTTGAGACTGTGCCGGGTGAAGTCACACCACCGGGTGATTTGACAGTCGAATTTATTCTCAAATCAGATTCGCCAATCCTCGATACATTCTACCTCACAGTTTCAACAACCAGTGACACACTACTGAGTGCATCGGCCAACAGTACGGGTGTTGTCACAGGTGCTGGCGTGAGTGGTACGATTGTAAACGGTGCGGTGTCACTCACTTTTACTCAGCGTGTATATCTAAGCACCTTGCGTTATGACATTAGTGAAACCGTTACACTATCGCCACCACCTGAACTCTACGGTTTGAATCCATTGCGGATTAAAAACGGTGGTTTAGTCAATGCATTCACCGCATGGACAAACATTGCTATACAACATACTGAGGTGCAGTTAGTCACCAGCCCAACACCAGCCCAAACATACAATGCACGTGAGAATACACGATTTGTTGACATTACTGATGCTGATGGTAAGTCACTTTGGACATTGACCGACACGCATTACACTTGGGTAAAATCGACAGGCGTTGTGACTATCAACAGTGATTTTGCTGGATTTACAGCACCATTTATCCTTACTGACATAATGGGTGAAACCGCATTGGTGGTCGAGGTGAACCCCACATCATTAGTGCTTGCATCCCCACTTAGTACCACATATCCCGTTGGTTCCAATGTGTCCAGCATTCAAAATTTGGGTGATTTACAAGCTCGCATCGGCACTGTGCGCGATATGACGGCATGGTCTAACAATTGGGATTTAGATGGTACACCTGCAACGGCAAACATGAACACAGTGGATTTCCCAATTGAGGTACGCAACGATACTGCTGTCAATGAAGATTGGGTGCTGATATTCACAGGCCCAACGTCATTCAGGTGCGTTGGTCGTCGCCTAGGTCAAATAGCAACAGGTGACACGCTTAACGATTTTGCACCAGTGAACCCTCTGACTTTATTACCCTATTTCATCATTCGCTCAGGTGCGTTTGGAGGTGGTTGGAATGCGGGTGAAGCAGTTCGTTTTAGAAGTTATGCCGCATCAAAACCAGCTATGCTCTTGCGTACAGTACGCAGCGGTCACAGTCAAATCACCACCGACCGCGCAGTGCTCGCGTTCCGTGGCAACGAATCTTAATAAGCCGATTTTAGGAGATAGAAATGGGATTACCAGTAACTATTTATCGTTGGGACGATGCAGGTGCGCCACAAATAAATAACGCTAAATCCGTCAGCTCAGTCATTGATATATTTAGAAAATGCTTGGTTAGTGGTTATGGTGAAAAATTACCACTGGGTTGGTCAGTGGTTTTTGAAAATACTGGTACTTTTAAAATAGCATTTCGTAATAATACGACAGATGGTAGCGGAAGCTATGTTCAGATTTGGAATACACAAGGCACAGATACGGCCGCATCAAATCTAATCTATCAGACTGCACAGAGTATGTCAGCGTTAGATGCGTTGATTAGACCCGGGTATCAAACCTCCATTTTCAACTCAGGCGTTGGGCCAACAAATAATCAATGGATATTGATTGGTACCAGCACAGGTTTTTATTTTGCAATAATGAATAGCTCTATTACCAACTACACGAAATGTGTTTATTCTTTTTTTATTGGTGATTTAGATTCATTTGTCAGTAATGACCAAGGTAGGTTCATAGGCAGTACAGCTAACGCCGACAATGGACCCGGTTACAATGGTAGAAATTTGTTTGCATCCACAATTAGCTGCAATCCTAAACTCTATCAAACGGATGGTAGTAGCGCGAGTACAAATGCTTTAAATAATATAGCATTAAGTTCAATAACTTATAGTGCAACATACACTAGTAATGATGCCCATGAAACTGCTGGTGTAGTTCTCAATTTTGCCCCTTTATCATTGTCAATTACAGGTTCAGTCAGAGATTCATTGAACATACCTGTGAATCATAGCTTGCTACAACCACAACAAAGAGGCGTACTGCCGGGGCTGCTGATTTCCTCTTTTGTTGGGTATAAAACTATAACATTCCCAATAACTCGTAATTTTTTTGGGCAAGATTATATGTTAATGCCGGGTGATAGTAGTGGCGCTAATCGTTGGATAAATATAGTTGAGTGGTAAATATGTCAATACTTTTCTTAGTGCGAGATTCGGCATTGTATCCGACATCTATAGCTATATTAGAGGTGTCATTAGATGCAGATGCCGAGCGTTTAATTGTTATGAATAGAATTACAACCGAATGCCTTACTGTACTGAATAATACACAATCAAACACTGTAAAAGTTCGCTTACCAATGGATTATATTATATCCAATAATTTATTATTACTGATGGTTGATGATGATGCAGTTTTTAACGTTAGTGCCGTTGATGGTATAAATTGTCAAATAGTTAGTACACCATATGATATGAGCCAATGATATGATCAATGTAGCGACTAGAAATGCCATGTTGAATACTATAACGCTGACCCATGTTAGTTTACACACTGATGAACCGGGTGCGGACGGTACTGTGGGTGAAATAGACATACCTAGGGGTGTTGTAGTATTTAGTGCAGCCAGTGGTGGGCGTATTTATTTGACAGATAATGTCAGCATGCCAATCACTGACCCTGTGACGATTACACATGTGGGCTATTGGAATGGTGCCACTTTCGTATTGTCGCAACCCATTACCGCACAAGATGTTACTACACCTTCTAATTTCGTATTACAGGCCACTACCACTTATATTGAGATTTAACCAATGGCAATCATTCTGCGATTCAGTAAGCCTTGGTTAAATAAAACATCACCGATCATCTTACGGTTTGCTGAAAGCGGTAATGATGCACCAGTGAGTGTGCCAATTAATATCCCCGTTGATATCGTAGTTGATTTCAATGTTAGTGAAATAGTAATCGACCGAACATTTGGTATTGAAGTTGGTATCAGTTGGTTTGCGCTGGATGAAGTTGAACAAGCATTACTATTGGCTGAGTTTGCTCGTGATCACCATGTTGCAGTCGAATCGCCTTGGTTGAGCTACAACGCTGAAGTTACGAATTTTGAATCGAATTGGGTTAGCAATATTGCGGTTGACCATGTTTGGAGTGTGCATTGGTTGTTTAATGATGAACACGTCAGAACCAACATCGCCGTAAGCTGGGCTTTACCCGCTGCACATCAAATTACTTTGGCATTTGATTGGTTGGTTCCTGACAACCATGATTTGAACACCATGTTAAATTGGCTGGACACATCATCATATCAATTGGCCACTAATATCACGTGGCTATATAGTGAAATTCACGAATACGACCTGATGATTCACTATCGCGGATTTGCAATCGGTGATGAGAAGTCAATTAAATGGGGCTTCCACGAACCACGTTGGGTTTGTTCAACCAAATACCGACCACCAGTAGGTAAGGTCACAATCAGGTTTGATGAGCCATCATCTACACAACCAAACCCTGTTGTTTTACGGTTCACAGCATCACCAAATTATTGCTACTGGGACGATGGCGGTGGCCTCATCGATGCCAATCCGCCGTTACCCACCATTGATTTTAAGATCCCCATCGAACCGCAAATCAGAAGGAGTTACCTCATGCAGCCTCAAATCAGTTGTGTTCGAGTGAGTGACGGCGTTGCTGTGGTGCTCAAATCTGTATCTATTTCCCAGTCCCGTTCGCAATGGGCCAGTAGCGGAAGCTTAGCGTTTTCATCCCGTATTGATGCCGAGCGTGCCGCAAATGAATTACTGAAAATAAGCATTAACGGCTATGACTTTTACATGCTTTGTGAGTCTCCAAGCGAGTCCAAAGCTTTTGGCAAAACCAGTTATAGCGCGACAGGTCGAGGCCGTTTAGCCACACTCGCCAGCCCGAACCGAAAGGCCATCAACTATGTGAACGTAGTAGCCCGCAGCTTTATTGGCTTAATGGCCGATATAGTTGCCAACACTGGGTGGACTGTCGCCAGCCAGATCACTGATTACCCCGTGCCTGCAAATGCCTTTAGTTATGCCGCTAAAACACCCGCCGAAGCGATTAACATGATGGCAAATAGCATTGGGGCCATGCTCGATGTGAACGATGAAACTCAGACCATAACCGTGATCCCTCAGTGGCCAGTCGTGCCTTGGAATACCGCAAGCGCAATTCCCGATGTGATTTTGCATGATGGAGTGATCCTCGAATTTAACGAGCGTACCGACATTCGTCCCGATGCTAATGCGGTGTTTGTACGTGGTGAACAGCAAGGCGTGGCGGCGAAAGTGAAACGTTTCGGGACCGCTGGTGACAACTTTGCTGGTGATATAGTGGATAAGTTAATCACTGATAATCAAGCCGCAAGAATGCGCGCAACGGCCGAATTAGCTAACGCAGGTAATAAGGTGCAAAACAGCATTCGCGCAAAGGTCATGGCGGATTTGCCACCCATGCGACCAGGCATGTTAATTGGGGTTCGCAAAGGTGCCGAGGTGTTTAAGTCAGTGTGTGAAAGCTTCAGCATAAGCGGCAGCATTAATGAGTCAACGGGCATGGTTACAGTGAATCAGACTGTGACGCTATTGCGTAATGAGGTAGCAGCATGAACATCTATCAACGCTTAGCGAACTTAAACCCTAAGCCCCAGCGCAGTGTTGCCACTGTGATTAACGTGACAAATGGCACCACAACAGTACAGCACGCCGATGGCAGTTATCAGACCGTTTTGGGTGACTCAGTTGTCAGCGGGAAAGTGTATATCGTCGATGGTCAGATCCAAGGCCAAGCAGCCGACCTGACGTATGTTGAATTAGAGATTTAATAAAAGAGAGCGGTCTAGCAATGCTACCAACACTGCTAGACCGTCAACACACAGGATTAGACCCTGTGAGCCAACCAAGGCTCCCTCACCGCGTCGACACGGCGAACCGAGCCTAGCATAAAAAATCCTAAAAAAGGAGGCTCACATGCCAAAACCGATTATCCCTTGGATGGGTGGTAAGCGTAGATTAGTTAAGCAGATTTTACCGCTATTCCCTGAACACCATACCTATGTCGAACCCTTCTGCGGCGGCGCTGCAATGTTCTTTAGCAAGGATGAGGCGAGGGTGGAAGTGGTCAACGATATGAATGGCGATCTCGTCAATCTATATCGAGTCATTAAACATCATTTAGAGGAGTTTATAAGGCACTTTAAATGGGCTTTAATCAGCCGTGAAGAGTTCCTATGGCAGAAGAATACTAACCCTGAAACACTGACTGATATTCAGCGAGCGAGTCGTTTCTTCTATCTGCAAAAACTGGCCTTCGGCGGTAAAGTTTCCGGTCAGAACTTTGGGTGTTCAGCGTCTCGACCAGCTGGCTTGAACTTGTTAAGGATTGAGGAAGATCTCAGCGTTGCTCACCTACGCTTGGCAAGAACCTATATCGAGCGGTTGGACTGGGCTGAGTGCGTAAGACGATACGATAAGCCAGAAACCTTGTTCTATTTAGACCCGCCTTACTGGAGTACGGCAGGCTATGGTGTAGAGTTTGGATTAGAGCAATATGAATTAATGGCTGAACTTGCTAAGTTAATAAAAGGTAAAATGGTTATCAGTGTTAATGACATACCAGAAATGCGCGACGCATTCGCTGGGTTGCAAATGAAAACACTAGATATACGATACACAGTTGGAGGCTCACAACGCTCTGGAGAGCAGCAAGAACTGCTTATTTGGAACTGGTAAGCCAATGTATTAACTAGGTAGAAAAGACTCAATAGCTCTCGTTTTAGGGGGCTTTTTGAGAAGTTTATCAAATTGAATGAACCCATATTTATCAAACTAAGTGAAGCACTTAGTAATAAATCAATCACTAATTTTCAATCTAGGTGAATTGGTTTATCAAATTTCGTGGCGCGCTACATTAGTGAAATTGATACAAGTAGCAACATTTATCAAATGTAATTAAATTACCAAATGTTGACTGGCTGTTATTCGGGGGCATGACAGCCTCCAATCCCGCGTGGTTTCTAGGTTATTTCGACTTATCAACAAAATCTGTGGATAACCCTGTGAGTTGTCCTGATAAACGGCCGTCAAAGCCTTGGCGTATGGGCGGCGGACTTAAAATGCACTATTTTGGGGTTCAAAAATAAATATAAGCATTATCAAGTGCATACTAAAAGCAAGTGGTTTTTGTTGAGGGGGTAAGTCAGGTTGCAATTTTGTAATCGAACGAAATTGATTTCTTGTGTATTAAATTGGCATTTTTGCTTAGTTTGCGGGTGTTTTGTAAGCAAAAATCGTTGAAAATGACTTGGTGTAAAAGTTTCATGTTGCTTCCACTAAATTGTCATCTGGCGGTGTTGCGGCGTAATGAATAGCGACAGTAAGGATAACTGTGGAGCTTAGTCGGTGACTTGATTAGAATGGGGCGACTCATTAAAAGGATATGTGCGCGTGTCAGAATCTGTTTTTCAGCTTGAATCGCAATTCGCCCCCGCAGGCGACCAACCTACAGCGATAGCCAAATTAGTCGATGGACTCGAAGCGGGTTTAGCTTGCCAAACCTTACTTGGGGTGACGGGCTCAGGTAAAACCTTCACGATTGCCAATGTGATCCAAAAGTTGGGTCGCCCGACTATTATCATGGCGCCGAATAAAACCTTGGCGGCACAGCTTTATGGCGAGATGAAAGAGTTCTTTCCCCATAATGCGGTCGAGTATTTTGTCTCTTACTACGATTACTATCAGCCAGAAGCCTATGTGCCTGCATCTAACACTTTTATTGAGAAAGATGCGTCAGTAAATGCCCACATTGAGCAAATGCGCCTGTCGGCGACCAAGGCGCTGTTAGAGCGCAAAGATGTGGTGCTCATCGCCTCTGTGTCGGCCATTTATGGTTTGGGTGATCCCGATTCCTATTTAAAAATGTTGCTGCATCTACGTCAAGGCGATGTGATGGGGCAGCGTGATATCTTAATCCGTCTCAGTGAGTTGCAATATACGCGTAATGATATTGAACTGCAGCGCTGCACCTATCGCGTGCGTGGAGAAGTGATTGATGTTTTTCCTGCCGATTCTGAGCGTAATGCCATTCGTGTTGAATTGTTCGACGATGAGATTGAGCGTTTAAGTGAGTTTGACCCGTTAACGGGCCATATTATTAAACGGATAGCACGTACGACGGTTTACCCTAAGACTCACTATGTGACGCCGCGGGAAAAAATTATCGCCGCCACTGAGTTCATTAAAGAAGAACTGCGTGATCGTAAACAATATTTACTCGATAACAATAAGTTAATCGAAGCACAGCGTATTCATGAGCGAGTGCAATACGATGTGGAAATGATGGTGGAGTTAGGTTACTGCTCCGGTATCGAAAACTACTCGCGCTATTTGTCTGGCCGCGCTCCTGGAGAAGGGCCGCCAACCTTGCTCGACTATTTGCCTGCTGACGGCTTATTAATTATCGACGAATCCCATGTGACTGTGCCGCAAATCGGCGCTATGTACAAAGGTGATCGTTCCCGTAAAACCACGCTCGTGGAATACGGTTTCCGCTTACCGTCGGCATTAGATAACCGCCCGCTCAAGTTTGAAGAGTTTGAACAATTGATGCCGCAGACCATTTATGTGTCGGCGACGCCAAGTGCCTACGAGTTAGAAAAGAGCGAAGGCGAGATTGCAGAGCAGGTCGTACGACCGACAGGGTTACTTGATCCTGAATTAGAAGTGCGCCCAGTCGGTATTCAAGTGGATGATTTATTGTCCGAAATCGCCAAAAGGGTGGCGGTGAATGAGCGGGTATTAGTTACAACACTGACCAAGCGTATGTCGGAGGATTTAACCGAATACCTCGACGAGCATGGTGTGAAAGTGCGTTATTTGCATTCCGACATCGACACGGTGGAGCGAGTGGAGATCATCCGCGATCTGCGATTAGGAAAGTTTGATGTGTTGGTTGGGATCAACCTCTTACGCGAAGGCTTAGACATGCCGGAAGTATCTTTGGTGTGTATTTTAGATGCCGATAAAGAGGGCTTCCTGCGTTCTGAACGCTCGCTTATTCAAACTATCGGCAGAGCCGCGCGAAACGTCAATGGTAAAGTGATCCTCTATGCTGACCGTATTACTAATTCGATGGCCAAAGCCATGGGTGAAACTGAGCGGCGCCGCGAAAAACAGCGGGCTCATAATCTAAAACATGGGATCATTCCGAAGGGGGTGGTTAAACGTATTACAGATGTGATGGATGTGGATGATGGTCGTGACACTAAAGCTGTGTATGGCAAAGTGGCAGAGTCTAAGTCCGATTACCACAAAGTTGATGCAACTGAGTTGAGCCATCAAATCGATAAGCTTGAGAAGAAGATGCACGAACATGCGCGCAACTTAGAGTTTGAACAAGCGGCGGCGATGCGTGATGAAGTAAAACATCTGCGGGATCTGTTGATCAAGGCCTAGATTTACCTCGGCGCTCAAGATCTAAAAAAGTCGTCCAGCAATTATGCTGTGACGGCTTTTTTGATCGTGCTGGTGAATTAAGCGGCGACTTTTACGGGGCGAAACTTCAACGTGATGAACACCACTAAAGCGCAAATCAGCCCGCAGATTAAACCGACCAAATGCGCTTCGGTTGCCACGCGCGCACCTATCATGGCGGTGACATCATTGCTGGCGCCGTAAAGCTGCTCGTGGACAATCTTGATGAACACGCCAACGAGTAGCAGATAGCCCGAGCGCAGCTTGCGGACGATATCCTGCACCGCGCCGTAGGCGAATAAGCCATGCAACATACCGCTTAAGCCGACATAACCGAGTAATTGCGGATAGCCCAAATATAAGCCTACACCTTCCAGTAAACATAACACTAGGAACAGTGCGCTTAAGCCTTTGAGATGGAAGTGGAAATGATGCAAAAACAGTACAACCCACAGCCCTGCAAGGTTCATCAACAGGTGCCACTGATTGGTGTGCAATAAATTACCGCTGATTAAGCGCCACCATTCGCCATCAGCAATGGCACTGCGGCGATAGGCGAGCAGGTTGTCGACAGCGGGACTGGCTAAGCCCGCGACATACAAACCCGCGCATATCAAACTCACTATCAGCGCAACCCAATAGGGACTGCGTGTCATGCCTTAGGCTCGTTAGCGTCGAGTGAAGCCATGACTGCGGTTTTATCCTGTAGATAATCGTCCAACCCCCGTTTACGCAGATGACAAGCTGGGCAATCGCCACAACCATCGCCAATCACGCCGTTATAGCAAGTGAGTGTATGGTGACGAACCAGTTCGAGTTGCGAATATTTATCCGCCAGCGCCCAGGTTTGTGCCTTATTGAGCCACATTAAGGGCGTGATGATCTGCAGTTGTTTATCCATACCTTGAACTAAGGCAGATTCCATCGCTTTAACAAAATCGTTACGGCAATCTGGGTAACCCGAAAAATCGGTTTCACACACGCCGGTGATAATCGCCTGCGCGCCTAGTTGGTAGGCATAAATGCCCGCAAGCGTTAAAAACAGAATATTACGTCCAGGCACAAAAGTATTCGGCAGGCCATTTTCCATTAACTCGTGTGAAACGGGAATCGCATCACGGGTCAGTGCCGATATCGCTAACTCATTGAGTAAGGTGACATCCATGACTTTATGGCTGGTGATTTTCAAGCGTTTAGCTAAGGATTTGGCGACTTCAATTTCTTCGCGGTGACGTTGACCGTAGTCAAAGGTGATCCCGTGTACTTCATCGTACTGGGTTAGGGCTTGGATAAGACAGGTTGTCGAATCTTGTCCGCCACTGAATACTACCACTGCTTTGGACGCTAAGGGTTTTGACACTAAGCTCGTTGACATAAAAGATTTCACTTCACCGTAGAACACTCTCAAATAGGCCGTTAGTGTAACTCAGGCCATAGGGCTTGCAAACTCTGACGAACGACATCAAATCGGCGTTGTCGGCGCAAAAACTTGCAGCTCAAGCTAAAATCCACTATAAATGCCGCCCCAGAAAAGTGGAACGCCAGCATGAACTACCCAGTCAACGAAGTATTTGAAACCATTCAAGGTGAAGGCGTCTTTACCGGAGTGCCCGCCATATTTGTCCGCCTGCAAGGTTGTCCCGTGGGATGTGCTTGGTGCGACACGAAACAGACATGGGATGTGCTGGAAGCCAATAAGGTCTCGCCTGAACAAGTGATTACCGTCGATGGCACTATTGGTCGCTGGGCAAACCATAGCGCGCAAAGTCTTATTGCTGCTTTTGATGCTAAAGGTTTTACTGCGCGCCATATCGTGATTACTGGCGGCGAGCCTTGTATGTACGATTTACGCGAATTAACTGAAACCTTGCACAGCCAAGGCTTTGCGACCCAAATCGAAACCAGTGGCACCTTCGATATCAACTGTGCCTATGACACTTGGGTGACGGTATCGCCCAAGGTGAACATGAAAGGGGGCTATAAGGTATTAGCGCAGGCGCTTAACCGTGCCAATGAGATCAAGCATCCCATCGCCACTGAAAATCACATTGCTGAATTGGATGAGTTACTGCAAGACATCGATATTTCCGCAAAAACGATTTGCCTACAGCCGATTAGCCAAAAGCACAGAGCGACTGAACTGGCGATGAAGGTGTGTATTGCCCGTAATTGGCGTTTATCGATCCAAACCCATAAGTATTTGAATATTGATTAATGCCCTTCAGTTAATCTATAAACGATAAACAACGCCTCACAATTGTGGGGCGTTTTTTATGGCTGACGTTTAGCGGTGTACTTTAAAGCCATCGACTCAAGGGATTTCATCGAGTCGATTAATCAAGCTCACTTAACTGGCCGAAATGATTGAATGCTGCAAGTTGACGCTGATAGGGGGCAATATCGCCGATGTTAGCCGCAATCCAGTCTGCATCGTAATAGGTATCGAGGTAACGTTCACCTGAGTCGCAAATTAAGGTGACGATTGAGCCTTGTTCTCCACGCGCTTGCATTTGTACGGCAAGTTGCAATGCACCGTACAGGTTAGTGCCCGTCGATGCGCCGGTTTTACGGCCAATCAGTTGTTCTAACCAATGAATTGTCGCTACGGAAGCCGCGTCGGGGATTTGCAGCATAGAATCCACAACGCCAGGAATAAACGATGGCTCGACTCTTGGTCGACCTATGCCTTCAATTTTACTGCCATTGCAACAGGTTAAGCTAGCATCGCCACTCTGATAGAAATCAAAAAACACCGAGTTTTGTGGATCAACTACGCAAAGCTGGGTCGCCAACCTTTGATAGCGGATGTAACGGCCTATGGTCGCCGATGTGCCGCCTGTGCCCGGACTCATCACTATCCAACGCGGGATAGTATGTGGCTCGCGCTCCATCTGATTGAAAATCGAATTGGCAATATTGTTATTACCGCGCCAGTCGGTCGCGCGCTCGGCGTAGGTGAATTGATCCATGTAATGGCCGCCAAGCTCTGCGGCGAGGCGTGCCGATTCGGCGTAAATCTCACTGGAATGATCGACAAAATGACATTGGCCGCCATAGAAAGTGATCTGTTCAATCTTCTTTTTAGCCGTGCTTTTAGGCATCACGGCAATAAAAGGTAAACCGAGTAATCGGGCAAAATAGGCTTCAGAAATCGCTGTGCTGCCCGATGAGGATTCGATAATCGGCGTGCCTTGTTTAATCCAGCCGTTACACAGGGCATAGAGGAAGAGTGAGCGGGCGAGGCGATGCTTTAAGCTGCCTGTCGGGTGGGTACTTTCATCTTTAAGATAAATATCTATGCCATCGAGCATAGGTAATTCAAGTTTAATCAAATGGGTATCGGCGCTGCGCTGAAAATCCGCTTCAATCTTGCCTATTGCATGGGCTTCCCACGTTGGGCAGAGTCTGTGAGCGCTGTGTGAGTCCACTGGCGGTTGAATTGTGTTAGATATCATCATAGTCACTTCGAAAGGGATCATTTTTAGAGCATATCACAGGGACGGGTAAAGCGGTTTTATTGGATCTGCTTGGGGGCATTAGCTTGAAGTAGAGCGAAGCGTGATTGATGTTAAAGACAAATATCGCGAACTAAAAAGATGGCTTAAACAGAAGTGCAGTCTAATACAAAGAATGTAATCAGAACAAAAGGAATAGATGAAGCTATGGCAGATAAAACTGGAATAGACAAAACGGAAGTTGAACAACAGCGGTATAGATAATGAAAGAAATGGTGGAGGGAGAAGGATTCGAACCTTCGAAGGCTGAGCCGTCAGATTTACAGTCTGATCCCTTTGGCCACTCGGGAACCCCTCCACAAACTTTCTTTACTTTTAAAACTGAACCAAACATTGGCCATGTTTGGTACTTGAAAATGATTATCTGCGTTAGAGATAAAGATGGTGGAGGGAGAAGGATTCGAACCTTCGAAGGCTGAGCCGTCAGATTTACAGTATGATCCCTTTGGCCACTCGGGAACCCCTCCACAAATACCTTTAACGCTTTTGTAAAACTCTACATCATTTTCGAACAACACTCACAAACTTACAGTGCAAATGGTGGAGGGAGAAGGATTCGAACCTTCGAAGGCTGAGCCGTCAGATTTACAGTCTGATCCCTTTGGCCACTCGGGAACCCCTCCTCAATTGCGGCCGCCATAGTAGTCAGAAACCTTTTGCATGTAAATACCCAATTTAAAAATTTTCCTAAAGTTATGCATCAAATGGTCGATTAACTAACAACGAATTGTTTTGACGATGTTTTTTTATGCAAATTGATGTTCCTTTAGTCAACGAAGCCCAAATTGGCCCCCGCTTAAACGCGGCGATAGAAAACGACAGACGGGGCGAATTCGCCCTGTTGCTGTCGTTACTGTCGGTTGACGCACGGGACATGGCGCAATTTCAATGGCAAAACGAGCTTGATATGGCGCAAAAATTACAGCGTCAGTTCGAGTTGCCACCGCAGCAAAGCTTAATGGCAGATTTATCTTCTGCTGAACCTGTGGTCGATAATAGCAGTATTTTTATGGCGCAAGGTCCGCGGGCATTTCAATTACAGCAGGCACTGCGACCGGAAGCCTTAGTGATCCGAGGCGGTGAGAGCGTAGCAATGGCCGAGGCCCTGAGTAACTGTGATCATGTCACCCAGCTTAGGCAGAGGGGCCAACTCAGCGCGCCTAAGGTCGAAATCATGCATTTTGCCGATCAATTGGCAATCCAACGTAATCTGGTGCCTCTGCTTGCTTCTGCCTAGTTACCAACTCCTGTAAGTGTTCTTTAAAACGCGTGTTCTGCTATAGCAATAGCAATTGCGTCAATCTGCGCCATTTCAGTAAATAAGCGTGAGCTAAAGCCAGTTATCTTGAGGCTTAATTACCTATAATTCTGATTAACCTATCGAGTTAGCCACTTACCGCGCAAATAAATTAGCGAGCATAGTTTAGTGATGCCGTTAATCAGTCGCTTTATAAATAAGGAATACAGATGAAAGGCATAATAGAAGCACAGAATCCGGCAGTGAATGATACTTGCACCGATTGTGGCAGTTTTGTCGATATCGGCGCCGTCATTGATGAACACGATACCTTATTGACGTTAAATTTTGTTGGCGATAGCGCGCAAACAGATGCAGAAAGTATGGCGAGCCGTGCCCAAGCTCGATTTGCTGAAGTGCAAACTGAGTTTGTGACCACGGCTGCGGGTATCGATTTACTGCTGACCTTTGGTGTGAGCGCTGAGAAAATGATTTTCCAATTGGAAAACGGTTTATAAGTTTTTGTGCAGCACTTTTAGCGGATAGACTTTAGCGGATAGAATTCGAGCTTAATCGTTTTAACTGTTTAAAAATGCTGCAGTTGTTAACTGAATTGTAATAAATTGTGCCACATGTTGCTGCACTTACAATAGATAGTGTAATCTGCCTCCAAATAAGAATAATTCAATCAGCTTAATTGCATATTTCAAGCTACGTTTGCGCGTAGCAAAGATCTTTAGCCCAACACGAAGTTTTGTAGGGAATCAGCGTGAAGCGACGTCAGCATCAGCATTTATTGGAGTCTTTGGTTCAGTCAACTGCAAAACAGCAGGGCGATTTCACCAAGACAGCAGAGTTAGCCACAGAGTTGTTGTGCCAGAATTTAGCGGTTTCTTTGGTGTCAGTGTGGACGTTTTCAGCTGATCAACAAACCCAAACACTCGTTGCACAATTTGGTTCTATGATGTTGCAAGACATTCATAGGCCTAAACTATTACAAGCTTGTCCCCGTTATGTGCACGAGCTTAAAACCCTGCGCCATATCGATGCTGGCAATACGCTGACCGATCCCCGTTTAAGTGAATTGGCAGAGTGCTACTTTATCCCGCGGCACATCAATTCCACTCTCGACATCGCCATTCGCATCAATGGTCGTCTGGAAGGTGTGCTCTGCATCGAGCGGGCGCAGTTCACTCCCCATTGGCACGACAGTGAAATCCACCTCGCGTGCCAGATGGCCGATCAATTAGCCCTGACCTTAGCGACAAAACACAGCTACGACAAAGAAGAAAGTTTGAGCCTATTTCGCTGCGCGACGGAGCAATCGCGACAGATCAGTATGCTCATTAATTTGCATACTGAAAAAGTCGAGTATGTGAATCAGGCACACAGTGAAATTACTGGCATGCCCCGTGAGCAGATAATCGGCGCAAATATCCGTGAATTGGCTTTTTTTAAGCAGCATGCCCAATTAGCCGAGCAAACCCTAGCGCAGATATTTAGGGGCGAGATTGCCAAAGGCGAAGTGCAGTTTAGCCGTACTGATGGCAGCCGTTATTGGCTGACATACGTCTTGAGTCAATTCATTACTGATCGCGGCAATCATTATGCCTTGGTCTCGTGTGAAGAAAATACCGATGAGCACAACTACAAGTCAGAGCTTGAACGCCTCGCTTGGCGCTGTGGATTAACGGGGCTACATAACCGCACCCACTTTAATCGAGTGCTTGAACGTACCAATAAAGGTTTGTTGTTATTAGTTGATTTAGTAGGATTTAAGCGGTTTAACGATACCTATGGTCATGAGAATGGCGATAGCTTGTTGATAGAAATTGCCCGCCGTTTGAAACATTTCTCCGAAATCAATAAAGCCACCGAAATTGCCCGCGTCGGCAGCGATGAATTTGCCGTATTGTTGACCGATGATAACGCGGTATACGATCTCGACTATTTTAGTACGCGTCTGTATCAGCATCTGGCTATGCCTATCTTAATCGGTCGCGAGCAAGTAGAGCCTAAGCCTGCCTTAGCTGTGGTTGATATCGCCTCGGTGGCGAGTTTGTTTGCGCCGTTAACCTGTGCCGATATTGCTGTTCAGTATGCTAAAAAGAAAAAAGGCACTGCAATCCAAGTGTTTAACAGTACTTTGTTGAGCGCATTTAAAGAAGATGCACAGATAGAGCGCGATTTACACAGTGCCATTCGTGGCCGTCAGTTTGAGCTTTATTATCAGCCACTGAGGGATTTAGAGCAGAATACCTATATTGGTGCTGAAGCTTTAATCCGTTGGCATCATCCTAAAAGAGGCGTGTTATTTCCCGCATCTTTTATCGACATTGCCGAGCAGTCGGGGATGATTAATTCCATTGGTAGCTGGGTGTTAGAGGCTGCATGTCGCCAGTTGAACCTATGGCAACACCATAATGCGGACATGACAATGCACGTGAATGTGTCGGCTCGCCAGTTTTTCAGTGGCAATTTATTCGAGCAGGTGTGGCAGCTGTTGACTCGTTATCGATTGAAACCTAAGACGTTAATTTTAGAGATCACTGAAACTGAGTTGATGGGCGACATTCGCCACGCGACCTTGTTATGTCAAGAATTAGCGGAATTAGGCGTAGGGCTTGCGATTGACGATTTTGGCACGGGTTATAGCTCAATGCGTTATTTGAAGCAGTTCCCGATCAGTAAACTTAAGATTGATCGGTCGTTTATTTCAGATCTGACTGTGAGCCGCGAAAGCCGCGAAATTGTCTCAGCCATTATCGCCATGGCGAGTGCCTTGAATATCTCTTTGACGGCAGAAGGGGTTGAAACCCTTGAACAAGAAGCCTTTTTAGCGAAGAGTTTTTGCCATCAGGCGCAGGGCTATCTCTATAGCCCCGCATTGCGGGAGCCTGAGTTTGCACAATTTATTTTGTCGGCCAAAAGCCCTTCGGTCTTGACCCACTAGACTGGTGTACTTGTTAAATCAGAGGGATTTTAAGCAGCATTGTTTGAATTTTTTACCGCTATGGCAAACGCAAGCATCATTTCTGCCGGGTAACTTCGCCGTCATTTGCTGGCCTTGGCTGTAATACCAGCGACCCGTTTGATAGATGAATTCCGAACGCTCATAGATAGCATCAATTTCACCTTCGAGTGTGTACCAAGCCTTAAATGTCACTGTGCCATGTCTTGGTTCATCTTCGGCTTGACTCGCTTGAGTGCTGTGGGAGGGTGTTTCACTGCTGCTGAGTACTTCTAGTCCTAACCAGTGTGGGTGAGGGCCAGTATTAAGACTCGCTAGGGTGAGACCGTTTAGATACTCGGGGTGATGTGTCTTTAATATATAATCAAAATTTTTCAACACAAATGCGCAGTAGCGTGAGCGCATGAGTTGCTCGGGCGTGCGCGCAACGACTTGCCCAGAATCCAGATGAATATGCAGTGGAGAGCAGCAATCTTGATAGCGTTTGCCACTGCCACAGGGGCAGTGTTGTTCAGTTGTCGTCATGTATTCTTTGCGATATCGATTTATTTAATAAATTAGGCTTTTATTCTAACGCATTAGGCTGGAATCTGAATGCGCAAATTAGCGTCAGTACAAAACTTAGGGTAATTTTTTACCGACAGGCAAAGGCGGGAACTGGCGGCCATAATACAAGTTAGGCACAGGTTTCGCATTCAGATAATAGCTAGGTTCTGCACGATTATTGGTATCTAAACTTACTTTCCACTGAGTCGCTGAGACTTTTTCTGTACCAATGGCAAATTTGCCTGCAAATTCACTCACAGGTTCGCCCGTTTCTTGTGCGGGATAAAATCGAACTAAATAATAGCCAGTATCTATGGCACCATTGCCGATAATTTTACGTTTAGTAATGCGGAAATCCACGTCGATATTGGCTTTCTTAGCGCGGATTTTATCGAAAAATTTCTTGTAAATCGCAACGATATTATCTCGTCCATAGTAAATCTCTTTACTTTGACTCTCAGATAAGTAGCTCGCATCATCGGCATAAATTTCACGGGTCACTTCAGGGGATAATTGATTAAAAGCGCTAATAAATAAAGGATAATTAGCATTGATCAATTGATCATCTGTGGATTTTGTATGCGTTTTAGCTGGATTGGCTAAGCTTGGCAGCGACAATAGGCATATCAGGACTAGCGGCAAAAATTTCATTACTTTATTCTAATCTGGCAATCATGGCGTCACTATAATGGAGCCGCCCGCTGAACTAAAGCCTTGAATGTTTACAAAGTGTGTTTCTGTACAAGAGTGTGAAGTAAAGGAGCTTGCCATGCTGGATGATGAATCAGCACTGTTTTTTGAGGAAATGGCCGGAGTTGTACCCCTGAAAGGTGAGGTGCCTGTGGTGAGTTTTGCGCCCAAAGCGTTAACGACGGAGCAGATCAATAGACGCGATGCCTTACAAAGGGAAGCTTATTTAGCGTGTATGCCGCTGGATTTAAAGGCGTTTGTGCAGCAAGCCCCGGATGAGATTGTCAGCTTTAAACGTGAAGGGGTACAAAGCGGCGTTTTTAAGCGCTTACGCATGGGGCAATACAGTATCAAGATGGAGCTCGATGTGCATGCCTATCGACTTAATCAAGCTCGCGAGGCTGTACTCAACTACTTACTGGCAGCGCAGGCGCACGGTGAGCGGTGCGTGATGTTGATCCACGGTAAAGGTTATCAGAGCCAACCCTTTGCTGGATTACTCAAATCCGCTGTGTGTTGTTGGTTATCACAACTGGATATGGTGCTGGCCTATCATTCGGCGAAAACGGAGCAGGGCGGCACAGGGGCGCTGTATGTGATGTTAACTAAGTCTGAACAGCTAAAGCTTGAGAACCGTGAAGCCAATCGTAAAGGCATGGGCTGGCGTTAGACCAAAACAGGCCGTGTATGAAATAAAAAGTCTCGAATAAAAATGCCCAATCTCGTTGGGCATTTTGTTTTATACAACTTGGCGATGGTTTAACTCATGATTGCCAACCGCATTGGCGATTAGCCGCGGTATTTTGCTCATCTAACCATGTTTTAAGTGGCGCGAAGTAATCGAGCACAGCTTTGGCATCCATAGCTTCTTTGCCTGTGACTTCTTTCAATGCCTGTGGCCATGGCTTGCTTAAGCCTAACTCGAGCATCTTATTAAGTTTCTCTCCCGCGGCTTGATTGCCATAAATACTGCATCTATGTACCGGTCCTTTATCGCCCGCAGTTTCACACAGGGCTTGATGGAACTGAAATTGCAGAATATGCGCGAGGAAGTAACGGGTGTAAGGCACATTACCTGGCACATGGTATTTAGCGCCCGGATCAAAATCTGCTTCACTACGTTCAACTGGTGCTTTTATGCCTTGGTATTTTTCCCTGAGATCCCACCAAGCTTGGTTATATTGCGCTGGTGTGATTTCGCCGCTAAACACTTTCCAGCGCCACTGATCTATCATCAAGCCAAAGGGCAGGAAGGCGATTTTATCTAAAGCTTGCTTCAGTAAAAGCCCAATATCCTTAGAGGCATCAGGCACTTCTTCAAGTAAACCAATCTGTTTTAAGTAGCTTGGGGTGATCGACAGCGCAATCGTGTCACCAATCGCTTCATGGAAACCGTCGTTAGCACTGTTTTTAAACAGGAATGGTTGCTGCTTATAAGCGCGTTGATAGAAGTTATGTCCAAGTTCGTGGTGGATCACGCTAAAGTCTTCGGCGGTCTTTTGGATACACATTTTTATGCGAATATCGTCGAGATTATCGAGATCCCATGCCGAGGCGTGGCAAACCACATCACGATCCTTTGGCTGAACAAACAGTGAACGAGCCCAAAAACTCTCAGGCAATGGCGCAAATCCTAGCGACGTGAAGAAGCCTTCGGCTTGTTTCACCATTTTATGCTCGTCATAGCCATTTTTTGCCAGTAACTCAGTGACATCATAACCTGGGTCGGCATTGTCAGGGGCGACTAAGTCATACACATTGCCCCATTGCTGGGCCCACATGTTACCGAGCAAGTGTGCAGGAATTGGTCCAGTGCTCGGTGCGATGCTATCGCCGTATTCTTTATTGAGTTCACCGCGCACATAACAGTGCAATGATTCATAAAGGGGTTTCACTTGGCCCCAAAGACGATCGAGTTCCTGTGAAAAATCATCGGGTTTCATATCATATTGACTGCGCCATAGCTCAGACAGGTTTGCATAACCAAGATCCTTCGCGCCTTCATTGGCCAGTTCCACTTCACGTTGAAACAAGGGACGCATGGGTTTGGCAATTTCACGCCAGCCTTTCCACGCTTCTAGTAAGGTTGCGGGATCCCGTGATTCGGCCATCAAGCTCGATAGCTCAGGCTGGGTCATACACTTACCGTCGGCAAAACAGTACTTTCCTTTGCCGTATAAGCCATTTAACTCTGAGCTAATTTGCGCAAGCTCGGCATTTTTCGCAGGATCGAGCGGGGCGGGCAATACTAACGCACTGCGTAGAATATTAAGCTTACGGGTATTAACGGGATCGAGTTGCACATTGGCGTACTTAGCCGCCTCTGTTGCAAATTTTACCGACGCTGCGCTGACCTTTTCACCGACCGCGGCAGACAGGGCAGCGGTATCATCGGTAATAAAGTTGCTGTAAATCCATTCGGCGCGATTAGACTCAATCGACAATTCAGCCATTTTGGCTTCAGCATCGTTAATAAAAGCAATGGCTTGTGCTTTATCTGGCGCGGTATTGATGACAGCCGCTTCAGTGCTAGCGGGCTTGTCTGTTTTACTTTGTGCATCATTACAGGCCGTTAATCCCAGCGCTAAGGCGACTGTGAGGGCGATTTTACTGCGACGATTCAATGAAATAACCATGTCTACTTGTCCTTGTTGTTTTTGTGTTACACAGTTTACCTAAAGCTAAGGTGTATTGCACAAGGGTTAATGGGCTTGTTAGTTACACTTATTTCGCAGATGTTCCATATACGGCTTGAATGCAGGCTAGAAAGCGGCGAATTTGTCCAATTTTAGTTTGACATCCGTGGTGCCAATGTTTAATTTAAACGAGTGTTTTAAATTAATTCAAGGTCACGGAATGGCAAGTCGATCCGATACAAAAACTAGAATACTTGATGCCGCAGAAAAACTGTTCGCTGAACGGGGCTTTTCTGAGACCTCGTTGCGACTCATCACCAGTAAGGCTGAGGTGAATTTAGCATCGGTCAATTATCACTTTGGTTCTAAAAAAGAGCTGATCCGTGCAGTATTAGCGCGTTATTTAGACGTGTTTATGCCTGCGGCTTCAAACCAAATTAATCGCTTAAATACCGCGCCAGCACAAGCAACACTCGAAGAAATTTTGTCTTCGCTGGTCGATCCTTTATTGGATTTAAACGCGCTACGTACAGAAGGCACCACGATCTTCCTGCAGCTTTTAGGACGCGGTTATATCGAAAGCCAAGGGCATTTACGTTGGTTTATCACGACCCATTATGGCCAACATTTGGATGCATTTGTTAAAGCTGTATCGGCTAGTGCGCCACATATTCCACCCGCTGAAATGTTTTGGCGTTTACACTTTACCTTAGGCACTATCGTATTCACTATGGCGTCCGCCGATGCCCTAAACGATATCGCTGCTGCTGAGTTTGGTGAGCATAACGACATCGAAGCCGTTATCCGTAAAGTGATCCCATACATGGCGGCTGGCGTATCAGTCCCCGTTTCTTCTTAATTAAAAGGTCTTGATAATGTTGACGATTATAATTCTTGCCCTGATAGCCATTGTCGTGTTGTTTGCGGTGAAAAATATCCGGATGCAGTTTATTACCCGCCCAGTTTTTAGTTTTTTCAAGAAGGTCTTACCGCCACTTTCAGATACCGAGCGCGAAGCGATGGAAGCCGGTGATGTCTGGTGGGAAGGGGAGTTGTTCCGCGGAAATCCTAACTGGAATACCTTGCACAGCTACGGCAAACCAACGCTGACCGCTGAAGAAAAAGACTTTATCGATAATCAAGTGATGACAGCACTGACGATGATAGATGATTTCGACATAGTGCATAACCGTAAAGATTTACCACCAGAGTTGTGGGAATACTTCAAGAAAGAAGGTTTCTTCGCCCTGATCATTCCGAAGAAATTCGGTGGTAAAGCTTTCTCTGCCTATGCTAACTCGACCATTGTCAGCAAACTAGCCAGCCGCAGCGTAAGCGCTGCTGTTACAGTAATGGTGCCGAACTCTTTAGGCCCGGGTGAGCTGCTGACCCACTATGGTACGAGCGAGCAGAAAGAACGCTGGCTACCCGCGTTAGCTAAAGGCGATGAAATCCCTTGTTTTGCATTAACCGGTCCAGAAGCTGGCAGTGATGCCGGCGCTATCCCCGATGTGGGTATTGTGTGCCGTGATACCTTCAATGGCGAAGAGATGCTCGGGCTAAAACTGACTTGGGATAAACGTTATATCACGCTGGCGCCAGTGGCGACGGTTTTGGGTTTAGCGTTCCAAATGCGCGATCCTGAAGGCTTGCTTGGTGATAAGAAAAACTTAGGCATTACCTGTGCGTTGATCCCAACGGATCATCCTGGTGTGGTGATTGGTCGTCGTCATAATCCGCTGGGCATGGCGTTTATGAACGGTACGACTCAAGGCAAAGAAGTGTTTATCCCGCTGGATTGGATCATCGGTGGCCCTGAATTTGCCGGTAAAGGCTGGCGTATGCTGGTTGAGTGTTTGTCGGCGGGCCGCGGTATTTCATTGCCAGCATTGGCAACGGCGTCAGGTCACATGGCGACAAAGACGACAACGGCTTACAGCTACGTGCGTCATCAGTTTGGTATGGCGATTGGCCAGTTTGAAGGAGTGCAAGAAGCGCTTGCGCGTATTATTGCCAACACTTATCAGTTGGAAGCTGCGCGTCGGTTAACGACTACGGGTATCGATCTTAAAGTGAAACCTTCGGTTGTGACTGCGATTGCTAAGTTCCACATGACTGAGTTAGGCCGTTCAGTGATGAACGATGCCATGGATATTCAATCGGGTAAGGGCATTCAATTAGGACCTAAAAACTATCTAGGCCACCCTTATATGTCGAATCCAATTTCGATCACTGTCGAAGGCGCGAATATTCTAACCCGCTCCTTGATGATTTTTGGTCAAGGTGCGACTCGCTGCCATCCTTACGTGCTTGCCGAAATGGAAGCTGCTGCGATGGAAAACCAACATGAAGCCTTAGAGCGTTTTGATGCGCTATTAATGGGCCACATGGGTTATGCCACACGCAATGCGTTCAGTGCTCTGTTTAGCGCGTTAAGCGGTAGCCGTTTTGGCAGTGCGCCAGTGAGCGGTGAAACTAAGCAGTACTATAAAGATATGTCGCGTATTTCGTCTGCGTTAGCCTTAATGACAGATTTATCTATGCTGATCATGGGCGGCGATTTAAAACGCAAAGAAATGTTGTCGGCGCGTATGGGCGATGTACTCAGCCAGCTGTATTTAGGCTCTGCAACCTTGAAGTTGTTTGAAGACAATGGCCGTCAACAGGACGATTTGCCAGCAGTACGTTACGTTATGGCCAATCGTTTGCACTTAGCGGCGAAAGCACTGGAAGACACGATTCGTAACTTCCCGAGCCGTCCTGTGGCATGGTTACTGCGCGGCTTAATCTTCCCGCTGGGTAATCACTTCAATGCACCGAGCGATAAAATGGCGACCGATTTAGTCGGCGGCATGTTGAAGCCTGGTCCTGCTCGTGACCGTATTACCTTCTTATGTCCTGAATTTGAAGGAGATAAAGGCGGTATTGCAGAAGTTGAGCAAGCATTTGTTGCTCAATATGCCTGTAAAGATATCTATAAAAAGCTGAAGAAAGCGCAGCGTGCCGGTGAATTGCCAGCCAAAGTGCCTAATCTTGTCTTGTTTGCAAAAGCCCTCGAGACTGGCGTAATCACTGCCGATGAAGAGCAAAAATTGCAGCATGCTGATAAGCTGCGCTTAGCGGCAATTAATGTGAATGATTTCGAAACGTTATAATGATTGCTAGTGTTTGATGTTAGCTTTTAATGTTAGTACGGTCTGGTCTAAGCGGTGTTAAGTTTGATGATTACTCCGCTTGGGCCGCTTAGATTCCCCTCAGCAATGAGAGCCGATAAATCAGCATTAACAGAAATCTGCACTTACAGATAACAGTCAATATAAAAAAACCACCTTCATGAGGTGGTTTTTTATTGGCTTTTTCTAACACGCTTGAGTCGTTAGAAGCAGCTTATGCAACTTAAGCAACGATTAACACTTTACAGGTGTTAGTGCCGCCAATCGTTTCCATTGCATCGCCTTTGGTCATTAGTACCATATCACCGCTATTCAAATAACCTGCCGCTGTTAATGCTTCTAACGCTTTTTGCGCTAGCTCATCGGCTGGGTGGATAGTTGAATCGAAGTAGATGGGTAACACGCCGCGGTACAAGGCCATTTTAGCCAGCGTTGTCGCGTGACGTGATAAACCTAAGATCGGCAGTGAAGAACTGATGCGAGACATTAGCTGTGGTGTCGCACCTGATTCAGTCAAAGCAATAATAGCCTTAACGCCTTCAAGGTGGTTTGCTGCATACATAGTCGAGAGTGCAATGGTTTCTTCAACTGAAGTAAAACGCACATCTAATCTATGCTTAGACACAATCACACTTGGGTGAGATTCAGCGCCAATACACACGTTTGCCATTGCCTTAACGGTTTCTTCTGGGAAGTCACCGGCAGCAGTTTCAGCAGATAACATCACAGCATCGGTACCATCAAGCACAGCGTTCGCCACGTCCATTACTTCGGCGCGGGTTGGCATTGGGCTTGAAATCATCGATTCCATCATCTGAGTGGCCGTGATGACGACTTTATTCAGCTGGCGTGAACGGGCGATTAATTTCTTCTGCACCGCAACGAGCGCAGCATCACCAATTTCAACACCTAAGTCACCACGGGCAACCATAACCACGTCAGACGCTAAGATCACATCGTCCATAGCTGCATCGGTCGCAACGGCTTCAGCGCGTTCAACTTTAGCCACGATCAAGGCATTGCAACCGGCTTGACGGGCAAGATCACGGGCGTAATCTAAATCAGCACCACTGCGCGGGAAAGACACGGCTAAATAATCCACTTGGATCATTGCCGCAGTCAAAATGTCAGCCTTGTCTTTTTCGGTTAGCGCAGCAGCAGAAAGTCCGCCGCCTTGCTTGTTAATACCTTTGTTGTTAGATAAAGGGCCTGCCACAGTCACTGTGGTATGCACTTTTCGGCCTTCAACACGCTCAACGCGTAATTGAACACGGCCATCATCTAACATCAGGATATCACCAACAGTCACATCGTCTGGCAATTGCTTGTAATCGATACCCACTTGGGTCTCGTCGCCTTCACCTTTGGCTAACTCGGCATCAAGTACATAGGCTTGACCTAATACCAGTTGTACTTTCTTATTGTCCTTGAAAGTAGAAACACGGATTTTAGGGCCTTGTAAGTCACCCAGAATAGCCACATGAACGCCCAACTCTTTAGCGATTTCACGCGCTTGAGTCGCTCGTTTTAAGTGATCTTCAGGGGAACCGTGGGAGAAATTAAGACGTACAACGTTTGCACCTGCCGCGATGATGCGGCGTAGATTATCATCACGATCGGTAGCGGGACCTAGAGTGGTGACGATTTTGGTTCTGCGGAACATAAGGATACTCCGTTAAAGTTAAAAAAATCTTGGGCCTATATTACCATGCAATTCCAGATTATGTAGTAAAGTTACAATCAAAATGATCTAAAGTTATGTATGAAATTTGTGAGGTATCGCTGATATTTGCACGATAAATGGCTAGGTAAAGGATCAACGCTAGCCATTTTTAGAAAAGGAAGTGAGTTACAGTATCGGATCTTTATTGATGCGAGACTCTTTTAACACTTCTTTTACGCGTTTCAAATTATCGCGGAAACGTGGACCTCGACGTAAGGTAAAACCCGTTGCCAATACATCTATAGTGACTAATTGGGCTAAACGCGAGGCCATAGGCAAATACATGTCGGTATCTTCTGGCACTTCCATTGTCACTGGCAGCGTACATTCCATCGACAACGGTGAGTTGCGGGCAGTAATACCAATTACAGCTGCACCGTTTTCTCTCGCTAAACGTGCTATCTCAATCAATGACTTAGTACGGCCAGTGTGGGATATCAACACGACAACATCGCCTTCATTGCTGTTTATGCAGCTCATGCGTTGCATTAGAACATCGTCAAAACAGATGACAGGCACATTAAAGCGGAAAAATTTATTTTGTGCGTCATGGGCAACAGAAGCGGAGGCTCCTAGGCCAAAAAAGGAAATCGTCTTAGCTTGAGTCAGTATATCAACGGCTTTATTGATGGCTGAAATATCGAGACTTTGACGAGCGGTATCAAGCGAAGCCATTGAAGATTCGAAGATTTTTGTCGTGTAAGATTCTGGTGAGTCATCTTCTTCAACATGGCGGCTCACATAAGGAGTACCGTTAGCGAGACTTTGCGCTAGATGTAACTTAAAATCAGGGAAGCCTTTAGTATCTAAGCGGCGACAGAAACGATTCACAGTAGGTTCACTGACATCTGCCATCTTAGCCAGTGTGGCGATGCTAGAATGTATAGCTGTCTGTGGTGATGCTAAGATCACCTCTGCAACTTTGCGTTCTGATTTACTAAAATGGGTGAGGCTTTTTTGAACCTTTTCTAGGGTATTCATACGCGTATGTCCGCTAAATTGAGAATGTAATTTTATTTTTTTAGTTTTGTGGGTGGCAGATCAAGGCCGGCGGCCCACAAAGAGACTTTTTGTAGTAACTTTTCAGTACAATTTTGAAATAAGACTTTACTAGCTTCAGTAATTTAAGCACAAAAAGCATATCAGATTTATGCTGCAAGTGCCTAGTTAGCAAGAATGTTAATATTTATAAAAATAGATGCATTTAACAAATTCTGTTGTTATATTACAACAAAAGTGTGGATTTCTTCATCGACATGAAGGGACACGACATACAAAGGAGATCGTAACGCAATGGGCAAAACAACATCAGGCGCCAAAGCTTGTGACTTCGTACTCTTTGGTACTAAAGGCGATTTGGCACGACGCAAGTTGTTACCTTCTTTATACCAGCTAGATAAAGCTGAACTTCTCGATAAAGATACGAAAGTGATCGGTGTCGCGAAAGACGAGTTTACTCAAGATGAGTTTATCGAATTAGTCACGCTTGCATTAAACACCTTCGTGAAAGAGCCTTTGTGCGAAGAGACTCTCCAACGTTTTCTGTCCCGCTGCCACTATATAGGCACTAACTTTACCGATTCAGCGGGCTACAGTGCCTTCCATGATCTGCTCAAACCAGAAGAGCGTGTCATGGTCAGTTACTTTGCTACGCCACCTGCAATATTCGGCGACATTTGCCGTTGTTTGCATGAACAAGATCTTATCCACCCAGATTCACGCGTGGTGCTCGAAAAGCCAATCGGTTCAGATTTAGACTCTTCTCGCGTTATCAACGATCAAGTTTCCGCTTACTTCAAAGAACGTCAGGTTTACCGTATCGACCATTACTTAGGCAAAGAAACCGTACAGAACTTGATTGCCCTGCGTTTTGCCAACTCTTTATTTGCCTCTAAGTGGGACAACCGTACGATTGACCACGTCCAAATTACGGTAGCAGAAGAAGTGGGTATCGAAGGCCGTTGGGGTTACTTCGACAAAGCGGGTCAGATGCGCGACATGATCCAAAACCATTTGCTGCAAGTGTTAACGCTGGTTGCAATGGATCCACCGGTCAACTTAGACGCTGACAGCATACGTGATGAAAAAGTCAAAGTGCTTAAATCACTGCGTCCAATTAATTCAGACAATGTGTATGAAAACACCGTGCGCGGTCAGTACAGTGCCGGTTTCTTAAAGGGCAGCCCAGTACCGGGTTATTTAGAAGAAGAAGGCGCCAACCTTCAATCACACACAGAAACCTTTGTGGCTATTCGTGTGGATATCGACAACTGGCGTTGGGCGGGCGTGCCTTTCTATTTACGTAGCGGTAAACGTATGCCGTTTAAGAGCTCTGAAATTGTGGTGTATTTCAAAAACCCACCACATAACTTGTATCGCTCAAGTTACCGTAATCTGCCACCGAACAAGCTGACGATTCGTCTGCAACCCCATGAAGGGGTTGAAATCCAGATGATGAACAAAGTGCCAGGTTTGGAGCAAAAACAACGTTTACAAACCACTAAACTCGATTTGAGCTTCTCCGATACCTTCAAAAATGAACGTATCGCCGATGCCTACGAGCGTCTGTTACTCGAAGCTATGCTCGGTAATCAAGCGCTGTTCGTGCGCCGCGACGAAGTCGAGCAGGCATGGACTTGGGTGGATGGTATTATCCAATCGTGGGAACAAAGCAACGAAAAACCAAAACCTTATCCTGCGGGTACTTGGGGTCCAGTTGCGTCAGTTGCTTTGATCACCAAAGATGGCCGTTCGTGGGACGAGTAGGAGACTTTGATGATTAAAGAAACCGTATTCAAATCTTTCGATACGCCAAGTGCCTTAGAACAGCAACTGGCCAGCAAGATTGTGAGCCAGTTACAGGAAGCCGTCGATGCCCGCGGAAAAGCGAGCCTAGTGGTTTCCGGTGGTTCGACGCCGCTTAAGTTATTTCAACTATTGAGCATGAAGTCCATCGATTGGAGTGATGTTTATATCACTCTCGCCGATGAGCGCTGGGTTGAAGCCGACGCTGATGCGTCTAATGAACGTCTAGTGCGTGAACATTTATTACAAAACCGTGCGGCAAATGCCAAATTCCGCGGTTTAAAAAACATGTTTTCGACCGCAGAAGCGGGCGCCGATATGGCCGCCGAGTCTTTGTCTAATTTCCCTCGTCCTTTTGATGTGGTGGTATTAGGTATGGGTAACGATGGTCATACTTGTTCTTGGTTTCCCTGTAGCGCTGAGCTTGATAATGCGCTCACAACCCAAGCCCTGTGCGTGGCGACTAACCCCACCACAGCGCCCCACGCCAGGATCACGCTCTCTAAGAGTGCGATTCTGAACAGCAGACAAATTTATCTGCACTTGGTCGGGGAACAGAAATTATCCGTATATCGTCAAGCGTTAGAAAGTGATGATGTCCATGCTATGCCTATCAGAGCCGTATTAGCGCAGCGTAAAACGCCCGTTGATGTGTTCTGGAGCGCTTAAGGAGTCAAGATGCACTCAGTAGTTCAAGCTGTTACCGACAGAATTATTGCCCGTAGCAAAGCGTCACGTGAAGGTTACCTCGCCGCATTGAATGATGCCCGTAACCATGGTGTACACCGTAGCTCCTTGAGCTGTGGCAACTTAGCCCATGGTTTTGCCGCCTGTAATCCAGACGACAAAAATGCATTGCGTCAATTGAATAAGGCGAACATCGGCATAGTGACGGCATTTAACGACATGTTATCTGCGCACCAACCCTATGAAAGCTATCCTGAATTGCTTAAAAAAGCCTGTCAGGAAGTCGGCAGTGTTGCACAAGTGGCGGGCGGTGTTCCGGCCATGTGTGACGGTGTGACTCAAGGTCAACCCGGTATGGAATTGAGCTTACTGAGTCGTGAAGTGATTGCTATGGCAACGGCTGTGGGCTTGTCTCACAACATGTTTGATGGTGCTTTACTGCTCGGCATTTGCGATAAAATCGTTCCTGGTTTGCTTATCGGCGCCTTAAGCTTTGGTCACTTACCTATGTTATTCGTGCCGGCTGGACCGATGAAATCAGGTATCCCGAACAAAGAAAAAGCCCGTATTCGTCAGCAATTTGCCCAAGGTAAAGTGGATCGCGCGCAACTGCTTGAAGCAGAAGCCCAGTCTTACCACAGTGCGGGAACTTGTACCTTCTACGGCACGGCAAACTCGAATCAGCTGATGCTTGAAGTGATGGGTCTGCAGTTACCCGGCTCGTCATTTGTGAATCCAGATGATCCACTGCGTGAAGCCTTAAACAAGATGGCCGCTAAGCAAGTGTGTCGTTTAACCGAAATGGGTACCCAATATACCCCAATCGGTGAAGTGGTCAGCGAAAAGTCTGTGGTGAACGGCATAGTGGCACTCTTGGCTACCGGCGGTTCAACTAACTTGACCATGCACATCGTCGCCGCGGCTCGCGCTGCTGGTATTATCGTGAATTGGGATGATTTTTCTGAATTATCCGATGCAGTGCCATTAGTGGCGCGCGTGTATCCAAACGGTCACGCCGATATCAACCATTTCCACGCAGCAGGCGGCATGGCGTACTTGATTAAAGAATTGCTCGATGCGGGTCTATTGCATGAAGATGTGAATACCGTTGCGGGCTTTGGTTTACGCCGTTATACCCAAGAGCCAAAACTGCTCGACGGTGAACTGCGCTGGGTCGATGGCCCAACGACAAGTTTAGATACTGAAGTGTTAACTTCAGTCGCATCGCCTTTCCAAGGTAACGGTGGTTTGAAATTACTGAAAGGTAACTTAGGCCGCGCTGTGATCAAAGTATCAGCGGTACAAGAACAACATCGTGTCGTTGAGGCGCCAGCGGTAGTCATTGACGATCAAAACAAACTCGATGCCTTGTTCCAAGCAGGTGCTCTGGATAGAGATTGTGTGGTTGTGGTTAAAGGCCAAGGCCCGAAAGCTAATGGTATGCCAGAGCTGCATAAATTAACGCCATTGTTAGGCACGCTTCAGGACAAAGGCTTTAAAGTCGCGCTGCTGACCGATGGTCGTATGTCTGGCGCGTCGGGTAAAGTTCCTGCGGCCATTCATTTGACGCCGGAAGCCTTAGATGGCGGCTTAATTGCCAAAGTCAAAGATGGCGACTTGATCCGTGTCGATGCGTTAACAGGCGAACTGAGCCTGCTCGTCTCTGAAGTAGAACTTGCCACCAGAACCGCCGGAATAGTCGATTTACATCGCTCACGTTATGGCATGGGCCGCGAGTTATTTAGTGCGCTACGTTCCAATCTAAGCAGTCCAGAAACTGGTGCGCGTTGTACTAATGCCATCGATGAACTTTATTAATACAAAGGAAGAATAACGCAATGCTTGAGAATAACTGGTCACTACAGCCACAAGATATTTTTAAACGCAGCCCTATTGTTCCTGTTATGGTGATTAACAAGATTGAACATGCGGTGCCATTAGCGCGAGCACTGGTTGCCGGCGGCATTAGCGTGTTAGAAGTGACTTTGCGTACGCCTTGCGCACTTGAAGCTATCACTAAAATCGCCAAAGAAGTGCCAGAGGCCTTAGTGGGCGCGGGTACTATCTTAAACGAAGCTCAGCTAGATCTTGCGATTGCCGCTGGTGCGCAATTTATTATCACCCCAGGCGCGACAGTTGAACTGCTCAAAGCGGGTATGCATGGTCCTGTACCATTGATCCCTGGTGTTGCGAGTATTTCAGAAGTGATGACGGGTATGGCGCTCGGTTACACCCACTTTAAATTCTTCCCAGCTGAAGCCTCGGGTGGTGTGGATGCGCTGAAGGCCTTCTCGGGACCGCTTGCGGATATTCGCTTCTGCCCAACAGGTGGCATTACGCCAAGCAGCTATAAAGATTATTTAGCGCTGCAAAACGTCGATTGTATTGGCGGCAGCTGGATTGCGCCAACGGATGCAATGGAACACGGCGATTGGGATCGTATCACTCAACTTTGTAAAGATGCCATTGGCGCTTTATAAATCGAGCTTGAAATAGTGACAAAATAAAAAACCACCGCAAGGTGGTTTTTTGTCTTTCATCTTTCGCCTTTGATAAAGAATGTCTGTGACAGCGGGCGCTATAGAAAGTTTAGCTTTTATAGAAATTCGCACATTTACAAACGGTCTGGCTTTATAGCATGTCGGGCAGCGCAATGTCTGCTTGGCTACATTTCCTTGCTCAGTTCCACATTTGAGCCGGCTTTTGGGCTAAATAGCTGTTGATACAGTCGCCCCGCAAACTCATCGGTCATTCCAGAAATATAGTCCGCCAATACTCTGTGACTGTTTAAGCCTTGTTGCTCACTTTCGCGCCAGCGCTCTTGGGTGTTCAGTGGCAGTAAACGCTCGGGATCGGAAGCGAAGGCTTCGAATAAGCCCATCACAATCTGCTGGCCTCTATATTCGAGCATTTGGATCTCAGGTTTACGGATCACGTATTTATAAACCAGTTGCTTGAGCACATTGAGCGCAATGGCAAATTCCGGCTCTAAGGTCGCATTAAAGCGTAATAATGGTTCTTCGAACACGTCATCTTCTGAGATCACAATCGCGGTGACAAAGCCATTAACGAGTGTACCTATGGCATCTTTACGTAGGTGATGCTCATGGGAAAACAGCTTATTGCCAATATCGGCAAGCTCTTGTCGTATCCACGCATCGCCGCTGTTTGTGAGTGTCGGCGCCACATCTTGATGCCACTGCGATGCCGTGACTATGCCCATCACAATCGCATCTTCGAGATCGTGCACTGCATAGGCGATATCATCTGCCAGTTCCATTATCGAGCAATCGAAGGATTTAAACTGAGTGCGCAGATGTGGATAGTGGTGCAGGGCGGGGTGTGAACCTTGCTGCGTCGAGGTAAAACGACTGCGGTCCGCCTCAGATAACGGCTCAAGCACCCAAGCGAAGATGTCGTTATCATCATCGAAAATGCCCTTAACCGGCGGCCATTGTGACGGTTTGAGCTGTCTATGGTTGGTGATTTCATTATGTTCACCCGCGACAAATAGCTTCGAGTGCGGCGCGGGGTATTTCAAAATCCCGAGCATGGTACGCCGACACAAGTTCATCCCGAAATCTAACGTGTAGGGCTCAAGCTTAGAGAGAATTCGAAAAGTTTGGCCATTGCCTTCAAAACCGCCGTGGTCGCGCATCATGTAATTCAATGCTACTTCACCGCCGTGGCCGAAGGGAGGATGACCAATATCGTGGGCCAAACACAGTGATTCTAATAAGCTCATAGAGCAAAGCAGCTGCTTATGCTGTGGATATTTACGTCTTAGCTGGGCGGCTATGCCAGTGCCAATTTGCGAGACTTCGAGTGAGTGGGTTAATCGAGTGCGATAGAAGTCATTCATGCCAACGCCGAGCACTTGCGTTTTGGCCTGCAGGCGGCGAAAGGCGGCCGAGTGGAGAATACGCGCCCTGTCTCTTTGGTAAGGGCTGCGGTGATCGTTACGCCGTTGTTTATCTTCACCATGGCGGCGTTCTTGCCAAACACTTGAAGTCATATGCATTCCTAGCGAGAGTGGAAAATCAAAGCATCTTGTTAATTTCGTCTAAATTCAAGGTGAAACTTGGCACAAAGCAGTTCATAAAATACTGTACAGCGGGATCAGGATTCGTCGCCAACATGTCTTCGAGGCGCTTACGGGCGGTATTAAACTCACTGTTGCCCGCACGGTTTTCTTCAAGACATTTAAGATAGGCACACAGAGTATCTGCGGATTTCACTATTGTCTTGTAAACGGGATCGGCGTAATCACTGATGAACAGACTGCGATAATCTTCTTTAAATTCTTCTGGCACCATATCTAGCATGCGCTGCTCGGCAATCGCCTCAATCTTTTTATACTCGGCTTCAATTTCTTTATTGAAGTATTTCACCGGCGTCGGTAAGTCACCCGTGAGAATTTCACTGGCATCGTGAAAAATCGCCAGACTTGTGGCTTGATGGGGATCAAGCGTCGTGCCGAACTTCTTATTACTGATGATCACCAGTGCATGGGCCACCATGGCAACTTGCAGCGAGTGTTCTTGAACATTTTCAGTGCGAACGTTGTACATCAAAGGCCAGCGTTGGATAAGTTTCATGCGAGCTAAATGCGCAAATAAATGACTCATAGTTTTCCTGTTAAATGTGGGCAAGTATATGACTTATGGTTTGCCAGCTAATGAGTGAATGGAAAGGCGACAAGCTGCATTGGAAGACGTGACACGCGTTGAATAAGCAGTATTGACGCTAATGAAGTCTTAGATTATCACAGCCTTGGGTGACACGTGAGTATGAGCGTGGAGGATTTGTCGAAATCGCTAAAAATAAAGCGACCACTAGGATCGCTTTATGACTCAAACCGTTAGTCGAGGCTAAACCTACTGTCGATAGTTTTCGAGGAAGGCGCCAAACTCGGTAAATGCTTTTTTCAGATCTTCTTTATAGGGTAAGAAAACCACGCGTAAATGGTCGGGCTCAGGCCAATTAAAGGCGGTGCCGTGCACTAACAAAATTTTCTTTTCTCTGAGTAAATCCAGCACTAAGCGCTCATCATCCCGTAGATTGAATTTCTTCATATCCAGTTTAGGGAAAGCATAGAGTGCGCCCTTAGGTTTTTTCACGCTCACGCCCGGGATTTGGTTAAGCAATTCGTAGCAGGCATCCCGTTGAACTGTCAAACGGCCATTAGGTAAAATCAGCTCGTTAATACTTTGATAGCCACCGAGTGCAGTTTGAATCGCATGTTGATTGGGCACGTTTGCACACAGGCGCATCGAAGAGAGCATCTCTAAACCTTCGATATAGCTCTTCGCGGCCTTAAGATTGCCAGATAACATCATCCAACCGACACGAAAGCCCGCTGCGCGATAAGCCTTTGATAACCCATTGAAGGTAACAGTTAAAATATCATCAGACAGACTAGCCGCAGGAACATGCTTGGCTTCGTCATACAAAATTTTGTCGTAAATTTCATCGGCAAATAAAATCAAGCTGTGTTCACGGCAAAGTTCAACCACTTGCAGCAGTAATTCTCTGCTGTATACCGCTCCAGTTGGATTGTTCGGGTTAATCAGCACTATGCCGCGGGTACGTGATGAAATTTTACTTTTAATGTCGTTGAGATCGGGGAACCAGTCCGCTTCTTCATCACAGCGATAATGCACAGCCTTGCCGCCTGCGAGATTCGCCGCTGCTGTCCACAGGGGATAGTCTGGTGAGGGGATTAAGATCTCATCATCGGTATTTAGCAAGCCTTGCATTGCCATCATAATAAGTTCTGAAACGCCGTTACCTATATAGATATCTTCGATATCGACACCAAAAATCCCTTGGGCTTGATAATGCTGCACTATGGCCTTACGGGCAGAGAATAATCCTTTTGACTCAGAGTAGCCTTGGGCACTGGGTAAATTGAGGATCACATCGCGCACAATTTCCTCTGGCGCTTCGAAACCGAAGGGGGCCGGATTACCAATGTTAAGTTTGAGGATCCGATGACCCTCGTCTTCTAAACGTCTGGCTTCCTTGTGCACTGGGCCGCGGATGTCATAGCAAACGCTATCCAGCTTGTTGGATTTGATGATAGGGCGCATTTACACCTCGGAACATGCATAAAGTTTTGGCTTAAGTTAGCGCACCATAACGAAATTTCACTGTAGATGAAAGGGGGGAACTGCACAGAATGGGACTTTTTTTATAAATACCACTTAGTTAAATATGCTTTAACAGTCAATTAATGAAATAGGAACAAGTTTTATATTCTGATTTTTATATTATTTAAAGAACGTTAGACTGTCGATAGTGGTAAATAAAACCTGCTTTACGTGTTTTTTAGATGTAAGAAGAAAATAATCACGCTTAACAGAAATGCATTTTCAGTGGTTGACGGTTATTTCGTTTCCTTTGTTCGTCCTATAAATCTTAGTCGGGGAAAATTGTATTTTAGCAAAAGCTTAATGATTGATTTTTAATCACAGCTCCTCGATAAGATCAACTTATGCAAACTGTATATGACCTTGTGATAAATAGGCATATTTATTGAATGCTTATTAAGCTAATAGGATCATTAACGGTTTCGTTGCGAGTGAGTTAAAATGCTTTAAATTTAAAGTGTTATGTTGATTTTGTCTGCGACCGTTAAAATTATTTTCTATCAAGTTAAATTTATAGTTGACTCAATATTCGATGCGCTTTATTTTCTGCGCGATGTTTTTGGCAAGGCACCTCAGATAGCAAGCAATTAGCGGGTTTTATCTTCAGGGTTAGTCATCATGAAGCAGCTGTGTTGACGTTCTGAATCATGTTGATTTCAGACGTTATTCTAAAACCATTTGCCTTTTAGGCGATTTATTTAGAGGACCTAAGTGCATGTCTGAACCGACAGCGTTAAGTCTCATCCCACCTTTGGTGGTATTGGTGTTAGCTATTTGGTTACGCCGTCCCATTTTATCTCTGATCATAGGTGCGGTAACCGGTTTCCTGTTACTCGATCCCAGTCAAGTCTTAAACAATTTTGCCAGTGTGTCATTGAAGGTCATGGCCGATGAAACCATAGGTTGGTTGATTTTGGTGTGTGGTGGTTTTGGTGCGCTGATCGCGCTTTTAGTCCGCACCGGCGGCGCATTAGCGTTTGGTCGTAATGCACTGAGATTTGCTAAGGGACCCAAATCGTCCCTATTGATGACCTTTATTCTTGGAATCGTGATTTTCATCGATGATTATCTCAATGCGCTGACCGTGGGTGAAACCATGAAGCGTGTAACGGATAAGTTTAAAGTGTCCCGTGAGATGCTCGCCTATGTCGTAGATTCCACCGCCGCGCCCGTGTGCGTGTTAGTGCCATTGTCGACTTGGGCTGTATTCTTTGGTGGATTACTGGTTGATAACGGTGTGGCAGCAGAAGGTCAGGGCATTGCTGTTTATATGCAAGCGATTCCTTACATGCTTTATGCTTGGTTAGCCGTGGCTATGGTGCTGCTTGTGGCACTCGGCATAGTGCCCGCCATTGGTCCGATGAAGACTGCGCAGCTGCGCGCTGCTCAAGGCGAACCAGCAGAAGCCCAAGTGGATTTCGACCAAGTGCAAACCTCGGATGAATATGCGGTTAAAGCCATCGAAGAGGAATTTAAGCACGCCGATAATCATGGCAAATTACACAACTTTTTAGTGCCGATTGGTTTGTTAGTGGCTTTTACCGTGTACTTTGATATCGACGTGTGGAAAGGCTTGCTGGCGACTTTAGTCATCACTATTCCTTATTATGCTGTGCAGCGTTTGATGCCGTTATCCGAGATGATGGATCAGATGATCGATGGCTTTAAGAGCATGTTACCGGCGATTAGCACTGTGATTGCGGCGTTTGTGTTTAAGGACGTATGCGATCAGTTATTACTGCCGCAGTACGTGATTGAATCCTTAAGCCCGTTTATGACGCCTAAATTGCTGCCTGCTGTGGTGTTTTTATCCATGGCGATCCTCGCGTTTGCGACGGGTTCGAGCTGGGGCATTTTTGCGGTTACCATTCCTATCGTGATGCCATTAGCGCAATCGGTGGGTGCGGATATCCCATTAGTGATTGGTGCCTTGTTGTCAGCATCATCATTTGGTAGCCAAGCGTGCTTCTACTCAGATTCAACCGTATTGGCCGCCCAAGGCTCAGGTTGTAACTTAGTAAGCCATGCAGTGACTCAGTTACCTTACGCGCTTATTGCAGCAGTAATCGCATTTATCGGCTTTATTGTGATTGCATAGCCTAAGCCACTGTCGAACCAGTCACCATTAATATAAGAAACCAGCTGCGGCTGGTTTTTTTATGTCTGCCGTCATTGGGTTAGGCGGCTAAAGTGAATCAAAATGAGGCAAAGTGATTAGGCTTGAACTAGGTTGAAGGCGATTCCACTCTTGAAGGGAGAACTTTAGACGATGTCAAATTATATTTTACGGAATTGTCATTTATATTTTACATATTTCATCGTTGCCATGTAGCTTTTCAAATCAAAGCCTGATTATACTTTGCATCCTTCATGGTGTTATTTTCAACATTAGTGGCAAACGAATCAAATGGACTCAACCCTTCTTACTGCGTTTTTCCAGCACGGCACTATACGTGATGTCGAATGTTTATTCCCCGATATCTCAGGCTATCCAAGGGGGAAGCTCATGCCAGCCCGAAGCTTTGCTCAGGGGGCTGAGTTACGTATTGCCCAAGCGATTTCGATGCAGGCGATTACTGGGGAATATTCCTACGATCCTATTTTCCCAGATGCCGACCCTGATCTCCTATTAGTCCCCGATTACAGTACCCTAAAAATGATCCCTTGGAGCACAGTGCCGCGCGCATTTGCCATCCATGACTGTGTGTTGCTCGATGGCAATTTATGCCCATTTGCGCCGCGTTCTATTTTAAAAAATGTGTTGGCCCGTTACCAAGCCCTTGGGTTAACGCCCGTGGTGGCCCCTGAGATTGAGTTTTATCTGACTGAAGCCAATACCGATCCGCGTGCGCCGTATCAGGCGCCCATTTCAAAAAGTGGCCGAGCTGAAAACGGTCAATCTGCGTTTAGCATGAATATGCTCAATGAACTCGCGCCATTTTGGGATGAGTTTAATGCCGCCATCGATGCGATTGGGATCAAAGGAGATACTTGGATCCATGAGATGGGGCTATCGCAATATGAAATTAACTTAGTGCATGGCGATCCGCTGGCCTTAGCAGATCAAGCTTTTATGTTTAAATACGCGGCGAAAGAAATCGCCATTAAACATGGCTTGAACGCGATTTTTATGGCGAAACCCATAGCTGGCCAACCCGGCAGTTCTATGCATTTACATCAAAGTGTCGTCGATGATAAAGGCAATAATATTTTCAGCCATGCCGATGGTAGCGACACTGAACGTTTTCACCATTACATCGGCGGATTACAGAAATATCTACCTGATTTAATGTTGTTATTCGCACCTAATATCAATTCATTCCGACGTTACATTTCCGGTAGCCAAGCGCCGATTAATTTAAGCTGGGGCGTTGATAACCGCACCACTGGCTTACGTGTGCCATTGAGTGCGCCAGTGGCGAGACGGGTAGAGAATCGTATTGCGGGCGCCGATGCTAATCCATATTTGATGATTGCGGCATCTTTGGCTGCGGGACTTGCGGGAATGGAAGATAAACTATCCCCAAGCGCGCCAGAAACCGGTAGTGCTTATGAGAGCAGCCATGACTTAGCGCAGACATTTCTCGCTGCATTAACGCAAATGCGCCAAAGTGATTCGGCAAGGCGCTTACTCGGGGATGATTTTGTCACGGGGTTTGTGTCGGTGAAGGAAATCGAGTTTCAAAGTTATTTGAGTGAGATAGGGGCTTGGGAGCGACGTTTTTTAGGGCCGCAATGCTAGTGCTTATTTTCTGAGGGGATGTTGCTGGATAACGCTTTATCCCTTGAGTGACTGACATCGCACAAATACATCCCACAAATCACACGACTAAAAAACTGCGACAAAAAAGCCAGTGCAAGCACTGGCTTTTCTTCGTCTGGAAACGAGAAGGGCGATTAAACGCGCTTCTTGAATTCGCCAGTACGAGTGTCGATTTCGATCTTGTCGCCAACTTTCACGAAGTCAGCAACACTGACTGTGCCGCCGCCAGTGATAGTCGCAGGCTTCATTACTTTACCTGAAGTATCGCCACGAGCTGAAGGCTCAGTGTAGGTTACTTCACGTACGATAGTGGTTGGCATTTCAACAGAGATAGCTTTGCCATCGTAGAAAGTCACTTGGCAAGTTTCTTCCATACCGTCAACGATATAAGCCGCTGCATCACCTAAGTTTTCAGCTTCTACGTCGTATTGGTTATATTCTGCATCCATGAATACAAACATAGGATCAGCAAAGTAAGAATAAGTACAATCAAGACGATCTAGGATGATGTCTTCTAACTTATCTTCACCTTTGAAAGTCGTTTCAGTACCAGAGTTAAGCAGTAAGTTTTTCAACTTTAACTTAACGATAGCAGCATTACGGCCAGAACGAGTTGTTTCAGTTTTCTGCACAACCCATGGGCTGCCATCTAACATGATCACGTTACCAGGACGGATTTCATGAGCAGTTTTCATTACACTATTTCCTATATTTAGATTTTTCTGTTTTCGCGCAGTATCTTAGCTGTTTTTAACGAACTGAACTAGTCGAGTAGCGAGATCTGCAGCATTTAATGCATTAATTGGCCATTGTTTAGCATGGTGCAACAAGGGCAAATTAACAGGATTAAGGTTTTGCCAGTGAAGGCTCACGGCAGATTGCTGTGCTTGGTTGAACGCAAGATTCAATTCAGACCAATAACAAGCAATTTTAGGTGGCAGATTATCGCAGTAAAGTTTGAGAAAAGCTTCTAATTTTACGAGGTGATAATCATCTTCTTGGGGATAAATGTGCCAAATGAAGGGTTTTGCGGCCCATTGGGCGCGTAAAAAGGAATCTTCACCGCGTACGATATTAAAATCGCAGCTCCAGAGCAGACGATCAAACCCCTGTTGGTCTGTCATGGGTAAAATATGCAGGGTTAAATTGCCATGGATTATCTGCTGACCCGGCACTAGCGCGGCAATATCACAGGGCAGTAACTGCGTCAGACTGTTTAAGCTGCGACCCTTGGGGATTAACGCATGAATTTTCTCTGCAGATTGCTGCCATAACTCGCATAATGCCGGCAGTGCCTCGGTCTCATAGCTAAAGATGCTAATCACAGTATCTTGAGCCTCAATCCCCCTAAGACCTAGCTGACTAAAAAGCTGTAATTTGTTAGCTGAGTTAGCTTGCCAAGCATCGCGCTCGGCAAACAAATCTTGCTCGCAGATGAGCCCACCGGTTTTTGCGCCAAAGCCCGGGAAGTAAAAATACTTCTTTAAACCATTGGCTTGTAATGAAGGCAAACCATGGCAGCCTTCGACCCAATTCTCAGCGCTTAAATACTCTAAATTCAACCAGATAGGCACAGATTTGGGATCGTTCTGATGTAAATAAACCAACTGCGCTTTTACCTGTTCGGGTAATTCACAGGCAAAGGCTTCGATGAGCACAGCTCCTGCGATAAACGCTACGGGTAAAGGCTTAGTCCAATGAATAATATTCACACCATTGAAGCTTTGAGCGGTTTTTAGTGGATCGAGTGTCGGTAATATGTGCGAGAAGCTTGCGAGGTCGTCGACCCACAAATTAACGGGAATCTGGTACTCATTAGCCATTTGTTTGGCTAAACGCCAAGTGACGCCAATATCGCCATAGTTATCGACGACGGTACAAAAGATATCCCAATGAGTGGAGCGGTGTGTGTTGGTCATGAGTGTGGTATGTCGTTATTCTTAGTTACAACAAGTAGATAGTTGAAACAAGTAGAAATATAAGCATAAAAAAAGCGGCGTTAAGGCCGCTTTAATCGAATGGTTAGCCCAATTAGTCTTCTAATTCAGCTAAGCACATTTCTTCGTAAATTTGCTTAACCCAAGCATCAACGCGTTCTTCGGTCAGTTCTGGCTGACGATCTTCATCGATACCTAAACCAATAAAGTGGTCGTCATCAACTTGACCCTTAGAGGCTTCGAAGTTGTAGCTTGCAGTTGGCCAGTGACCAATGATGATACCACCACGCGCCTGAACGATATCGCCAACCATGCCCATGGCATCAAGGAAATACTCAGCGTAGTCTTCTTGATCACCACAACCAAAAATAGCGACAAGTTTGTCAGTAAAATCAATTTGCTCTAATTCAGGGAAGAAATCATCCCAGTCACATTGCGCTTCACCGTAATACCAGGTCGGGATGCCGAACAGCAGCAAGTCATACTCTGCAATCTGTTCTTTGGTACTTTTGGCGATATCTTTCACCTCAACCATTTTTTTACCCAGTTTTTTCTGGATCATCTTGGCTACAGCTTCGGTGTTACCTGTGTCGCTACCGAAAAAAAGACCTACAGTTGCCATTGTCTATCCTTTAATGTCTAGTTCACTTATTAGGTTAATCTTGCTGGTACTCGTTCAGCACTCAACTTGTTGCTGAAGAATTAATTCGATTAACTGGCTACGGCTGATGTTACTGGCCAATGCCTGCTCATTCAAGGCGTCATACAAATCTTGTGACACCTTTAACTCTATTCGCTTTAATCCGTTGGCTTTATCGCGCTGGATTTGATTGCGTTTGTTGACCTTAAGCTGCTGGCTACGGGACAAAGGATTACTTCGTGGGCGGCCCCGGCGCTTTTCATTGGCAAAAAGGTCAATGGTGGTTCTGTCTGTCGCTTCTTTTGCCATGTTCTTATTGTTAACCGATCCCTGAGCCTTCCCAAGTGATCTGGATAATACCTTTTACAATAAACCCGGCGCAGCCGAGAAATAACACTAACCAAACAATAAATCGACCAAATTTCGGCACGTTACCTTGTTTAAGCACATCGTGGATGGCCATGCCGATAAAGAAAAATATCGAGGCAAAAAACAGGTTCAGGCCGATGGTTTCAATTTGTTCCATGTACTGAGATAACATACTTTCTTAGTCCTCGAGAGTGTTCTAAGGCCAAAAGAGGCGCGAATATATCACATCAAGATGGCGGCTACCATATGCTTTAGGTCGAGTTTGCTGCTGATTTACATTGATTGTTTGTCAATAAATTCAGACACAATCCGGTTAAAGATGGCGGGTTTCTGTGCATGTAACCAATGACCACAGCCTTCGAGGGTTTTCGCCTGCGCTGCAGGGAATTGCGCCATGATAGCGCTTCTGTGTTCTCCAGTAACATAATTTGAGTCACCGCCGCGAATAAATAGACTCGGGCCATTATAGCTTTGTACTGAATTGGGCACCTGATTGTGCCAACCAATAATGTTGGGGTAACAAGCCTTTAGACCACTTAAGTTCAGCTTCCAACGAAAGCCCGTGTCGGTACGTTGCAGGTTTTTGAGTAAAAACTGCGCCGTGGCTTCGTCGATACCTTTGTCTATTAAGTGGTTAAGGGCAAAGCGTCTGTCGGTATGACCTTCTAAGGGCAGACTTGCTAATGCGGCAAACACTAAGTCATGTCTTGGCTCATAGGCGACGGGGGCAATATCGGCTGCCACCATGCTGATAATGCGCTCTGGAAAGGCTAACGCTGTCGCCATGGCGATTTTACCGCCCATGGAGTGACCCACTATATGGGCGCGTTCAATAGCCAGTTCGTCGAGTAATGAAACCATGGCCGTGGCGAGGCGAGGGTAATCCATCTCATCCCAATGCTCACTTAAACCATGATTGGGCACATCGACACGAATAACCTGATACTGGCTTTCTAATACTTGCCCTAGGCCTTTGAGGTTATCTAGGTTGCCGAACAAGCCGTGGATCAAGAGTACTGCGGGTCCTTGGCCTGTAGAAACAAAGTTCATGGTGATTCCTGTTGGATATGTTTAGCTTAACGTGGCGCGAATTGTGCCCTTAATGCCGTTGGCTTGACAAGTCAGTTGCTACTTTGGCGTGTATGCAGCGATGAACTTGGGCGCTTTTTCGGCAATTGTCGATTATCTGCTAGTTTGCTGTGCTATTTCACGCATTTTTAGAATAATGGCGCTTTATCAGATTGATAGACATGGATACACTGGTAACCGATCGCAATGATCTGCCCCGATCGCTGTGGTACACTTTTTTCGGTTAAGCCTGTCGAATAACAAAGGATAATTAAGGTTATGAAATATATCGAAGTTGATGAAGAGCTCTATCGTCATATTGCCAGCAAAACAGAACGTATTGGTGAGAGCGCCTCTGACATTCTTCGTCGATTACTCGGCCTGTCCGTCGATGCGGTCGAACCACCTCAGCCTTTGGCGATAAGCCAACCAAGTTTAGAGGCTGAGCCGATTCAAGCTGCACCTGCTGTGAATGACTTTAGTCGCTTAGTCGATGAACATCTGTTATCGCAACAAAAAGGCGCGGTAGGGCGTTTCCTCTTTTTGCTCGAAAGTCTGTATCAATTAGCCCCAGAGCAGTTCTCGCAAATTCTGCAGATCCAAGGGCGCGATCGTTTGTATTTTGCCCGTTCGAAAGAGCAATTACTGGAAGCGAGTGCCTCGGCGAATCCTAAAGAAATCGGTACCAGTGGTTTTTGGGTGACGAGCAATAACAATACCGCCAAGAAACGCACCATTTTATCCGAAGTCTTAGTGCAATTTGGCTGTGATGCAACGGTTGCAGCTGGCATAGCCGAGCGCGTTTAATCCGCTATTGAGCTAAGTTTAATCATTGTTTTTATTTGTAATTGAGTGCAGGAGAGCCATAGGTGGCAATACATCAAAGGGCAGGACAAATCGCTAATCAGACGGATCTGGTCAATATTCCAAAACTGATGAGCCACTATTACAGCATCACGCCAAATATGGATGACGTACAACAACGCGTTACCTTTGGCACTTCTGGGCACAGAGGCTGCGCTTTTAATGGCAGTTTTAACCAACAACACATTTGGGCGATTACCCAAGCTGTGGTGGATTATCGCCAATCGGTGAATATCAATGGGCCGTTGATCCTCGGGATTGACACCCATGCGTTATCCTACGCCGCTTATTTATCGGCCATTGAAGTGCTGGCGGCAAATAAAGTCACTGTGCATATCCAGCAGAATGATGGTTTCACGCCAACGCCTGTGGTGTCCCATGGAGTGATTTGCGCCAATCGCGAAGCAAATATCACAGGTGCGCCTCTTTCCGATGGTTTGATTATCACGCCTTCCCACAATCCGCCTCAAGATGGCGGGATCAAATACAATCCACCCCATGGTGGACCGGCCGAAGGTAATATCACGGCTTGGATTGAGTCGCGTGCCAATGATTACTTACGCCAAGCGTTAGCTGGCGTGCAAAAATTAGCGTATGCCGAAGCGCTGGCCTCAGGCTATGTCAACGCCATTGATTTGGTAACGCCCTATGTGGCTGATTTAGAAAATGTTATCGATATGCAGGCGATTGCCAACGCTAAGCTGCGTATCGGTGTTGACCCGCTCGGTGGTTCAGGGATTTTCTACTGGGCACCGATTGCCGCGCGTTATGGGCTCGATATCACCTTAGTCAATGATAAAGTTGACCCAAGCTTTAGCTTTATGCCGCTGGATAAAGACGGCAAAATCCGCATGGATTGCTCGTCTACCTATGCGATGGCAGGGTTACTCGCCCATAAAGAATCCTTTGATTTATGCCTTGGCAATGATCCTGACTATGACCGCCACGGCATTGTCTGCCCTGGTACAGGCTTGATGGACCCTAATCACTACCTTGCGGTCGCTATCGATTATTTACTGACGCACAGACCGGATTGGAGCGATAGCTTAGCCATAGGTAAAACCTTAGTATCGAGTGCGCTTATCGATAAAATCTGTGCTTTCCATGGCAAAAAGTTACTCGAAGTGCCTGTGGGTTTTAAGTGGTTTGTTGATGGTTTAGCCGAAGCCACCATCGCCTTTGGCGGTGAAGAGAGCGCTGGCGCGGCGTTTTTGCGCCGTGATGGCACTACGTGGTGTACAGATAAAGACGGCTTTATTCTAGGGTTACTTGCCGCAGAAATTCTTGCGGTGACAGGTAAAACTCCAGGTCAACGCCATCAAGAGCTAGTAAAACAATTTGGCCAAAGCTTTTACAAGCGTATCGATAGCCCAATCAGTCTTGAAAACAAGGCCAAATTTGCGTTATTAAATGCTGAAACCTTAAATGCCACAGTGCTTGCGGGTGAGGCAATCGAAAACGTGTTAACCCATGCACCGGGCAATAATGCTGCCATTGGTGGCATTAAAGTGACTACGGCGAATGGTTGGTTTGCGGCGCGTCCATCGGGCACGGAAGCGTTATTTAAAATCTACGGCGAGAGTTTTATCAGTGAGCAGCATTTAGCTGAAATTATCAAAGATGCGCAGGCATTAATTGATAAGGCGCTGAACGCTTAATGCAGCAGTAGGTTTATAAAGTATTAAAAACAAACGCACTCAGTTTTGAGTGCGTTTTTGTTTGTGTCTAATGCCAGTTATGAGTATTAAACTCATGCTGATTTGACTGTATTTAGTACTCGATATGACAACTCGGTAAGTTATTTTTATCAATGTAATTTTGGTGATATTCCTCTGCCACATGGAACTGTTGCAATGGCACTATTTCAGTCACGATATGGCGTAATCCCCAACGACCTGAGCGGGCAAAAGCTAATTTTGAGGCTTCTGCTGCGGCTTTTTGTTCACTGTCATGGAAGAAAATCGTGCTGCGGTATTGAGTGCCTATATCTCCACCTTGCATGTTCAGGCTGGTTGGATTGTGGTTTTTCCAAAATACCTCGAGCAAGTCTTCATAACTGACCAAGGCAGGGTCAAATTCCACTTGTACCACTTCGGCGTGGCCCGTTTTGCCTTTTTTGACTTCTTCATAGGTGGTCGCGCTATTATTGCCGCCCATATAGCCGCAGGTGGCATTCGATACGCCATTCACTTGTCTAAAAAAATACTCTACGCCCCAGAAACAGCCGGCACCAAAGGTTGCTAACGCCATAATTAAATCCAATAGAAGTCTAGATGGCTAAGGATTGTGATAAAACTCGCGCGCAAAAGCAAGCCTCTAGCAGGAATATTTATGCAGGACGATTTTTCGATAAGATGATTGGAAATTTACACTCGGCATAGCAAAGCGCCGCGTTGATCTTATTCCGTTCAAAACTGGGTCCTATGGCGATAAATGTCTGAGAACAGCATTAAAAACATGTGTTAGTATTGAAGCCGCTTTTTAAGGTGCGAGTAAGCCTAACCGCGGTGAGATGAATGCTTGAGTGGTTATTGCTATCTGCACTGATGCTATTGCGCCGTTACTGTTACACACCATTATAAGGAGAATTCTGTGTTACAAGCTCTGTTAGATTCAAAGGATTTTTTAGCGCTCACCTTAGCCCATCCTGAACAGTTCGATGGCGAGTTTTCATTTAGCTTAGGCGACCATACCCAAGTTGAAGTGTGGGATACTGGCGTTATCGTTTTTGAGCCCGCCCAGAATGAAGGAAAAGATGTTGTCCTTTCTTGCGGTGTTCACGGTAACGAGACCGCGCCCATTGAACTCTGCAATGGCTTAATTAAGCAGCTTTTACAGCAAAAGATCATCGCGAAACAGCGCACTTTATTCCTGATTGGTAATCCATTAGCGATTAATAACGGCACGCGGATTATCGATGAGAACATGAATCGTCTGTTTAGTGGTGAGCATTCCAATCCTCCGGGATTAGTCAATCCTGAGCGAGTGCGCGCCAAAAAACTCGAAGCCTATGTGGACCGTTTTTATACCGCGGTTGCAGATGGTCGTCAGCGCATTCATTATGATCTGCACACGGCGATGCGCGCCTCGAAGCATGAAAAGTTCGCTATCTATCCCTATCGTCCAGGGCGTGCCTTTAGCGGCGAGCAAATCATGTTTTTAGCCGCAAGCGGCGTCGATACGGTTCTTTTTCACCACGAACCGACCACGACCTTTAGCTATTTTTCCTCCGAACACTACGGCGCCGATGCCTTTACCATTGAGCTTGGCAAAGTCTATCCCATGGGGCAGAACGACATGACGCGTTTTATCGCGACCCATGAAATGTTTATGCGCTTGATCACCGCTAAGCCGTTGGAGTTGGATGCATTTGATGCCGATAAGGTTAACTTGTACCAAGTGTGCCGGGTCATCAATAAACATTTCGATGATTTTGAATTTACCTTCGCAACCGATGTCGAAAACTTCAGATCTTTCCCGAAAGGTTTTGTATTAGCGCGGGAAGGTGGGCAAGAAATTAAAGTGGAACATGAGTTTGAGTCTGTCGTGTTCCCTAATGCCAAAGTGCCTATTGGCAATCGCACTGTGATTTGCCTGATCCCTGCGGTGAATGCGGACGTGCGTTAGGCTTGTAAAGCAATATATACATGCGAGGCAGGGATAACTTGTAGTTTGAGCTATGCCAATGGTTGATAGGTAGTTTACGTTAACGTAATGTTCGTCGGGCATATTCGTATAAACAGACGCATCAAAACGCTTTGGTGCGTAATGAGATAACAAGAGCACAATATGAGCAAAGCAACACTCAACACTGATACAGTGCACCGTGTCGGCTTCTTGGATAAGGCATCGCTACACATTCCTATCCTTCGAATTCTACAAGCCGACGGCACCACTTATGAAACCGCGGTTTTGCCTGTGATAGATGAAACCTTAGCCACTAAAATTTACGATACCTGCGTGTTCACTCGGGTACTTGATGAACGTATGTTAGGTGCCCAGCGCCAAGGGCGCATCAGCTTTTATATGACCTGTACGGGTGAAGAAGCGGCGATTGTCGGCAGTGTAGCCGCACTCGATCAAGAAGACGTTATCCTCGCGCAATACCGTGAGCATGCGGCGCTGCGTTATCGCGGTTTTACCACTGAACAGTTTATGAATCAGATGTTCAGTAACGAGAAAGATCTCGGTAAAGGTCGCCAAATGCCTATTCACTACGGTAGTGCAGCATTGCATTATCAAACGATTTCTTCACCCCTTGCGACACAAATCCCGCAGGCGACGGGTGTGGGCTACAGCTTAAAAATGCAAGGTAAGCGCAAAGTCGCGGTTTGCTATTTTGGCGAAGGCGCTGCATCGGAAGGGGACTTCCATGCCGGTCTAAACATGGCCGCAGTATTGAAGTGTCCAGTGATTTTCTTCTGTCGTAACAATGGCTACGCCATTTCAACCCCAACTGAAGAGCAGTTTGCCGGTAACGGTATTGCGAGTCGCGGTGTGGGTTATGGCATGCACACTATTCGTGTTGACGGCAATGACATGCTGGCCGTGTTAGCGGCAACCCAGCAAGCCCGCGCCTATGCGATTGAGCATAATGCGCCTGTGCTGATTGAAGCCATGACTTACCGTCTCGGTGCACATTCATCATCAGACGATCCATCAGGTTATCGCTCGAAAGATGAAGAAGCCAAGTGGCAGCAACACGATCCGGTTAAACGCTTCAAATTATGGCTTATCAACAAAGGTTGGTTAGCTGAAGCGGATGATGTGAAACTGCATGAGAAATATCGTGAAGAAGTATTGGCTGCGGTAAAAGTGGCTGAAAAAATTCCTGTGCCTATGCTGGATGAAATTATTGAAGATGTGTACGACAAGCCGACGCCAGTGCTGAGAAAGCAACTTGCCGAGCTTAAAGAACATATCAAAAAATATCCGCAAGCCTATCCAAAAAGTGCAGGGAGACTATAAGCCGTGGCTGAAATGAATATGTTACAGGCCGTCAATGAGGCCTTGTCGATCGCCATGCAAGCCGATGAGCGCATGGTGGTTTTTGGTGAAGATGTGGGTCACTTTGGTGGGGTATTTCGCGCCACTTCCGGTCTTCAAGAAAAATTCGGCCGCGATCGCTGCTTTAATACCCCGCTGACAGAGCAAGGTATTGCCGGTTTTGCCAATGGTTTAGCCTCAAATGGCATGACTGCTGTGGCTGAAATCCAATTCGCCGATTATATCTTTCCTGCGTTCGATCAAATCGTCAACGAGTCGGCTAAATTCCGTTACCGTAGCGGTAATGAGTTCGATGTCGGTGGGTTAGTGTTCCGTACGCCCTATGGCGGCGGTATCGCTGGCGGCCATTATCACTCGCAATCACCCGAAGCTTATTTTACCCAGACACCGGGATTAAAAGTAGTGGTGCCACGTAACCCAGAGCAAGCCAAAGGCCTGCTATTGGCGTCAATTCGTGACAAAAACCCAGTGATCTTCTTTGAGCCTAAGCGTTTATATCGCGCATCGGTTGGCGAAGTGCCAGCGGGCGATTATGAAATTGAACTGGGCAAGGCTGAAGTGGTTCGCGAAGGTAAAGACATCACCTTAGTGGCGTGGGGCGCGCAAATGGAAATCCTTGAAAAAGCCGCCGACATGGCCGCTAGAGAAGGGATCTCCTGCGAAATTATTGATTTACGCACCTTGTCACCTTGGGATATCGATACCGTTGCCGATTCAGTTAAAAAGACAGGACGTTTGCTGGTTAACCATGAAGCACCATTAACTGGTGGTTTTGCCGGTGAAATTGCCGCGACAATCCAGCAAGAATGCTTCTTGTATCTCGAGTCGCCCATCAGCCGCGTTTGTGGTTTAGATACCCCGTACCCACTCATTCATGAAAAAGAATACATGCCTGATGCGTTCAAAACGTTTGAAGCCATCAAAGCATCAGTGACCTTCTAGGAGTCCGGTATGATTAAAGATTTTATTTTGCCGGATATTGGCGAAGGTGTAGTGGAGTGTGAATTGGTTGAATGGTTGGTCAAAGAAGGCGACACAGTCGTTGAAGATCAGCCGATTGCCGATGTCATGACAGACAAAGCCCTAGTGCAAATCCCTGCGCCATTTGCGGGCGTGGTTACTAAGCTGTATTACGCTAAGGGCGATATTGCGAAAGTGCATGCGCCGCTCTATGCCGTACAAATTGAAGGTGCCGTTGAAATCGCAGGTGAAGAATCTGCGACTGAACCTGCTGCGACGACTGCAAAAGTGACGGAGCCTGTGGCGGCAACAACTGCCAATACGTCATCCAGTTCATCCGTCAGCATTGAAGAATTCTTACTACCGGATATCGGCGAAGGCATTGTTGAATGTGAACTCGTTGAATGGTTAGTGAGTGAAGGTGATTGGGTTGAGGAAGATCAACCGATTGCCGACGTAATGACAGATAAAGCGCTGGTGCAAATTCCTGCCATTAAAGCGGGTAAAATTGCCAAACTGCATTATCGCAAAGGTCAGCTAGCTAAAGTACATGCGCCTTTATTTGCCATTGAAGTTGAGCATGCGGCATCTGTACCTGCGGCGACAACAAATACTGATACTGTGGTCAATGCGGCACCGGCAGCGCAGATTATGAGTGCAGAACCTGCTCGTCAAGGTAAAGCCTTGGCCAGCCCTGCGGTTCGTCGCATGGCGCGGTCGTTAGATATCGATTTGAGCCAAGTACCTGGCACAGGAAAGCACGGCCGTGTGTACAAGGAAGACATCACTCGTTTCCAACAAGGCGCGAGCAATGTTTCTGCTCCAAGTACGACTCAGGTAAAAGAGGCGCCAGCTCAAGCGACGCAAGCATCTCAAACCCAAGTTCCAACATCGACAGTGACTCAACGCGCTGACACGGTTGAGCCTATTCGCGGCGTAAAAGCTGTGATGGCACGCATGATGGTTGAGTCGGTGTCGAGCATTCCGCACTTTACCTATTGCGAAGAGTTTGATTTAACAGGCTTAGTTGCACTGCGTGAAAGCATGAAAGTGAAGTATTCGTCCGATGAAGTGAAGCTGACCATGATGCCTTTCTTCATGAAGTCGATGTCGCTCGCGTTAAGTCAGTTCCCTGTGATGAATAGCCAAGTGAATGCTGATTGCACTGAGCTGACTTACAAGGCGCGCCACAATATCGGCATGGCGGTGGATTCTAAAGTCGGTCTCTTGGTGCCAAACATCAAAGATGTGCAGGACAAGAGCATTTTAGAAGTGGCGGCAGAAATCACCCGCCTGACCCAAGCAGCCCGCAGTGGCCGCGTGGCGCCAGCGGATCTGAAAGACGGCACGATTTCAATCTCTAACATTGGCGCCTTAGGTGGCACAGTGGCGACGCCTATTATCAACAAACCTGAAGTGGCGATTGTGGCCTTAGGTAAGTTGCAGACCTTGCCGCGTTTTAATGCGAAAGGGGAAGTCGAAGCCCGCCAAATCATGCAAGTGAGCTGGTCTGGCGACCACAGAGTGATCGATGGCGGTACCATTGCTCGCTTCTGTAATCTGTGGAAACAATATCTGGAGCAGCCGCAAGAGATGTTATTGGCCATGCGCTAAGCCGCTGGCACGCAGATTTGACAGTAAAAGGACGCTTTAGAGCGTCCTTTTTTATTTGCTTTGCACAAATGGGTTAATCTTTTGATCCCGATTACGTATAATTCCCGGACGTAGTTATCCTGATGGATGTGTTATGAGTCAGTTTGCCCCCAGCCCATTTGCTCCAACAATAGAAACCATTGATTACCCGTTTCCGCCTAAGCCAGTTCCTTTGTCCGATGCGCAAAAAGCCGATTACAAGGCGCGTATCAAACAACTGCTCATTGAAAAAGATGCCGTTCTGGTTGCCCACTATTATACCGATCCTGAAATCCAAGCCCTTGCCGAAGAAACCGGCGGCTGCGTTTCAGACTCCTTAGAAATGGCGCGCTTTGGCCGCGATCACCCAGCAAAAACCTTAATCGTTGCTGGGGTCAAGTTTATGGGCGAAACCGCCAAGATTTTAAGCCCAGAAAAAACCATTTTAATGCCGACCTTAGAAGCCACTTGTTCATTGGACTTAGGTTGTCCAATCGATAAGTTCAGCGCTTTCTGCGACGCCCACCCAGATCATACTGTGGTGGTTTACGCCAATACCTCGGCTGCGGTTAAAGCGCGCGCCGATTGGGTGGTGACCTCTAGTATTGCCCTCGAAATCGTTGAGCACTTGGACAGCGAAGGTAAAAAGATCATTTGGGGACCAGACCGTCATTTAGGCAGTTATATTGCTAAACAGACGGGCGCCGACATGTTGATGTGGCAGGGCGATTGTATCGTTCACGACGAGTTTAAATCGAACGCGCTGCGCGATATGAAAAGCGTTTATCCAGATGCGGCTATCCTTGTGCACCCTGAGTCACCAGCCAGTGTGGTGGCAATGGCCGATGCCGTTGGCTCGACCAGTCAATTGATCAAAGCGGCGCAGACTATGCCGAATGAGCGTTTTATTGTGGCAACCGATCGCGGCATCTTCTATAAAATGCAGCAGGCGGCGCCAGGTAAAATCTTAATCGAAGCGCCAACAGGCGGAAATGGCGCAACCTGTAAGAGTTGCGCTCACTGTCCTTGGATGGCGATGAACGGTCTACAGGCGATTGAAGCATCACTCGCCGACAGCGATAAAACCACCCATGAGATTTTTGTGGATGAAGACTTAAGAGTTAAAGCGCTGATCCCGCTGACGCGCATGTTGGATTTTGCTAAGACACTGAATATGAAAGTGAAGGGTAATGCCTAAACATGGCTAAGTCCCTTCTTTAGCTGTTCTCCAGTGTCATAAAAATCCCCGCCATAGAGTGGGGATTTTTTATGGCTGGAATTTAAGGCAATAAAAAGCCCCGCAAATGCGAGGCTTGATTGAGTAACGCAGGATCTAGTGACTAGATTACTTTGCGTTCATCAGTGCAACCGCGTTATCTAACATACGGTTACTGAATCCCCACTCGTTATCATACCAAGACATCACTTTCACTAAACGGCCGTTTACACGGGTTTGAGTGGCGTCAAAGTTTGAAGAGAACGCATTGTGGTTAAAGTCGATAGACACCAATGGCTCTTTGTTTACTGCTAACACTTCGCTCAATGGCGCAACGCTGGCAGCACGTTCAATAATGGCATTCACTTCTTCAACTGTCGTATCACGGGCAGCGATGAAAGATAAATCCACTAGTGATACGTTAACTGTAGGTACACGAACCGCTAGACCGTCGAACTTACCTTGTAATTCAGGTACAACCAAACCTACAGCAGCAGCTGCGCCAGTTTTAGTTGGGATCATTGACAGTGCTGCTGCACGGGCACGACGTAAATCTGTGTGGTACACGTCAGATAAACGTTGATCGTTGGTATAAGCGTGAATCGTGGTCATCAGGCCTGATTCAATACCAATCTCGTCATTTAACGGCTTAGCAAAAGGCGCTAAACAGTTAGTTGTACAAGAAGCATTTGAAATCACTGTCATGTCTGACGTCAGCACGTTGTTGTTCACACCGTAAACAACAGTGGCATCGACGTTTTTGCCTGGAGCAGAAATAATTACTTTCTTCGCACCAGCGGTTAAATGCGGTTGAACGGTTTCTTTAGAAGTGAAGATACCGGTACATTCGAAAACCACGTCAACTTGCAACTCAGCCCATGGCAGTTTTGCAGGATCACGTTCTTGGAAAGTGAGGATCTTATCGCCATTCACATAAATCGCTTCGGCATCATGGTCAACTTTGGCATTGAAACGACCGTGAACAGAATCGTATTTTGTCAGGTGAGCGTTGATTGAAGCGTCGCCTAAATCATTAATAGCGACAATCTTGATTGGATAAGCTTTTTCGCTTTCGTACAAGGCGCGTAATACGTTTCTACCGATACGGCCATAGCCATTTATTGCTACACGGATAGTCATCTCATATCCCTCTGGTGATTATAAAATTCAACTGGTAGTAAAATTACCAAACTGACAGCTATCGTCAAGTTAAATCGGCATTTTACCGCTGTCTTGATTAACAAATTAGGTATTTTTTTTACATCGGTCGCGAAATCGCCATTTTTTACGCGTTAATTGGGTAAAAAATTACAAGATGGCAAACATTTTGCCATCGGTTGCTGAGTCTGTTTCTTCGACAAGCGCAGGTGGTACAGCCTCGGTTGCCGTAGGCGCTTTGTCAACCGCTTGAGGATCAAGCCATTGTCTTACTGGACTCTGAGGATAAGTCCCGTTTTTTAGCGCATCAATAAGAGCTTGGGCTTTTAAATCGAGTTCAGTCGCCAGCGTTTTATTGCCACCGAGCAAGGCTAGCATTTTTTCCTCTGAATACTTCTGCTGCGTAAGTAGTAAATTTGCCTTCGTCAGCATATAGGCTTTATCAAATAGCTGCTGCTGGCGATAAGCTGATGCGAGCCCAAGTAACCAGTTAACGTCGAAATCATCGTATTGGATCTCTGCAAAGACCTTAAGATAGAGTTGTTGCGCTTTGATGGCATTTCGATTGCTGTAGTAAGTTGCGACTTGGGCAAGTAGGAAAGGGTCAGTCACTTCGCCTGCGTTTTCATGCTCTAATAATCTATTTAGCGCTGCGGTATCGCCAAAGCGAGTCCATTGGTAATAGGACATGAAAGGATCTTGTCGCTCGCGGGTTTGATCTTGTAGCAAACTTAAATTCTGGGTGCTTAATCTAAAGGCTCTGGCTCTATCCGCGGTGCGATTGGTGTGGATGATATGCTGAACACCAGAGGCGAGTTCAATACAGCGGCTGTAATCCTCAAGGTAAGTCAATTGTAGGTAGAGTTGTTTGCCTGTGGGGTTTTCGTTGTCTTTTAGTTCGTAGCGGTTCTGGATTAGTTTAGTTTTTTCGGCCAAACACCAGCCATCCTTATGCAAATCGGCACAAATTTCAGGATTATTTTTACAAATTGCTGAGATATTTCGGCCATTATCACAACCGAAAAGACCAAAAAGGCTCATCCCAAAGGTAAATGATGTAATTATTACTAGATTTTGTCTCAAAACACTCTCCAAACGATAATTTTTCTAATAAAATTACAGATTTACAGAAAATATCTTACTGGCAACAAAGCGCGACTTTCATTACAATGGCGCCGACCAAAACAGGGTTTTCCCTAAAACCCGCATTAGATTATTGGTCTTTTCGTCATGTTACTCAAACCTTTCAGTACATTTTATTGAAAAGTGAGATAAAGGATCTGTAAATGAGCGCTGATAAACACCTACAAAGTTGGCAAGAACGTTTTGAAATGGCAGAGGCAATGCAGCCTTTGTTAGGCAAGTTGTACCGTAACCAAGGCGTTGAAGTCGTGGTCTACGGCAAGCCGTTACTCAATGCTTCTACGATTGAAATCATTAAAGCGCACCGTTTAGTTCGTCGTCATGTCGGTGAAAAATTACGTTTACGCGAGAGTTTTCCCTTCGTTCAAGCTTTGAGCAAACTCGCAGTTAAACAATGTAAAGTGGATATTGGTAAGCTTGCAGTCAATTACTGGCGCGATCACACCGATGTCAGCGAAATTGAAAACTATATGGCAAAAGAGTTGGCCGATGCCATCGACCATGCTGATGATGTCGCGCCGCGTGATGTCGTGCTTTATGGTTTTGGCCGTATCGGTCGCTTATTAGCACGCCTGTTGATTGAACGCACAGGCCGCAGCAATAAGTTAAGATTACGCGCTATCGTATTACGTGGCGGTAAGAAAGGTGATTTAGAGAAACGTGCCAGTTTGTTACGCCGTGACTCAGTCCATGGGCCTTTCAATGGCTCTGTGGAAGTTGACGAAGAGAACAATGCCATCATCGCCAACGGTACCTATATCCAAGTGATTTACGCGAACTCGCCAGATGAAGTGGATTACACTAAATACGATATCAGCGATGCACTTGTTGTTGATAACACAGGTATTTGGAAAGATGAAGCGGGTCTTGGTTTACACCTTAAGAGCCCAGGCGCGAGCAAAGTGTTGTTGACTGCTCCTGCAAAAGGCGCAATCAAGAACATCGTTTACGGTGTGAATGAAGGCGACATTACCCCAGAAGACATTATCGTTTCTGCGGCAAGCTGTACGACCAATGCCATTACGCCGGTACTGAAAGCCGTGAATGATAAATATGGTATTGAGAATGGTCACGTTGAGACGATTCACTCTTATACTAACGATCAAAACTTGATTGATAACTATCACACCGCTGATCGCCGTGGCCGCAGTGCACCATTAAACATGGTAATCACTGAAACAGGCGCCGCTAAAGCCGTTGCTAAAGCACTGCCAGTGTTAGCGGGCAAGTTAACCGGTAACGCGATTCGTGTGCCAACGCCGAACGTCTCTATGGCCATCATCAGCATGAACTTGAATGCTGAAACCAGTAAAGATGAGCTGAACGAGTACCTGAAAGATACGGCGCTGCAATCACCGCTACAAAATCAAATCGATTACACCGACTCTACTGAGATTGTATCGAGCGATTTAGTGGGTTCTCGCTACGCGGGCGTGATTGATTCACAAGCGACTATCGCAGAAGGCAAACGTGCCATTCTTTATGTATGGTATGACAACGAGTTTGGTTATAGCTGCCAAGTGGTTGGCGTAATGCAAACTATGTTAGGTTTAACGACGCTATCTCTGCCGGCATAAGTTAGCTGCGTAAATAACCAGAGTAAGTTATGCGGAGTCTTGAAAACTGCGCATAATCTTCATATAAAGCGCCCAGTAGGGCGCTTTTGTTTTTCTATACTCCAGCAACTTAATTGAGTTCGACTCAATCCTCACAATCAACCACAGCTTTTCTGCCTCACTTAATCATCTGCCGCTCGGCGTTAGTATCGGCAAAAAAGCCTAAATTGATGAAGGAAACATCAACTTTGCGGACTTGTGGCGCTTTATTGGGCAAACGGTGCGGCTTAGATCATTTTTTAAAAATTGTTGATTGACTCTGAGGTCTAAATCGGTAGAATGCCAATCCGCAGTCAGGGGAAAGCATGCCTAGCATGGCTTCTAATGATTAAGCGCAATGATAGGCGACATTAGCTCAGTTGGTAGAGCGATACCTTGCCAAGGTATAGGTCATCGGTTCGAACCCGATATGTCGCTCCAAATTTAATAAATTTGGCAGTTTGGGCGCGATGGCAGAATGGCTATGCTGCGGATTGCAAATCCGTCGATCTCGGTTCGACTCCGGGTCGCGCCTCCATAGATTAACGTATTAATGACACGATTCCCGTCGTTAATATAAAGAGTTTGCCCGAGTGGTGGAATCGGTAGACACAAGGGATTTAAAATCCCTCGCTGGTAACAGCGTGCCAGTTCAAGTCTGGCCTCGGGTACCAAAAACAGAAAAGCCCTGACTCATGTCAGGGCTTTTTTGCTTTATCGCATCACAAAGCCCGAACTCCACAACGCTTCACCTCGTGTCATATCTGATCATTCTTAGGCTAGGTCTAGTAAGGATTGCCCACGGGTTCAGCTCGCATTTCCGGCATTCAGTATTGCGATGTCAGCGCGCGATTCTTTTCTACAATATAAAACAGCAGGTTTATGTGATCTAGATGTTATAAATAACTTTATATAAGTAATTTCATATTTCTGCTTGTAATTACATAACAAAAGACACTTTTTATTGGTAAATCTACAATAGCGTAAGAATTTCCCTAAGAAGGTGCTTAAAGTAGTTATTACCCCCTTAAAGACAGTGGTATAAATAAGCCGAAATTTCCCCTACACGCGCATATTAGGATACGTAGTCATGATTTTCTCTCAGGTATTACTCGCACCCGCTGATCCGATTCTTGGTTTAAACGATACCTTTAAGGCTGATCCCCGTCAGGATAAAGTCAATTTGGGTGTCGGTATTTATAAGGATGAGGCTGGACAAACCCCTGTGCTGGCTTCAGTGAAAAAAGCCGAGGCTATTTTACTTGAGCAAGAGAAGACCAAAAACTACTTAGGCATTGAAGGCGTGCAAGCGTATAACCATGTTGTGCAAACATTGTTATTCGGTGAGGGCAGCGAGTTAATCACTTCTGGCCGTGCTGCCACAGCGCAAGCACCAGGTGGTACAGGTGCACTGCGTATTGCTGCTGAGTTTTTACTGCGTAATACCGATTCGCACACTATTTGGGTCAGCAATCCAACGTGGGCTAACCATCAGAATATTTTTGAAACCGCGGGTTTAACCGTTAAAGAGTACGGTTATTACAATGCAGAAGCCCATGATATCGATTTTGATACCATGATGACGGACTTGTCTCACGCGAATACGGGCGATGTCGTGCTGCTACACGGTTGCTGCCATAACCCAACCGGTATCGATTTAACCTTGGCGCAATGGGAACTCGTAGCCCAATTGTGTGCCGATAAGAAACTTGTGCCATTGTTTGACTTTGCATACCAAGGTTTTGGTGCTGGAATTGAAGAAGATGCCGCAGGTCTTCGTTTAGTGGCATCAAAAGTGCCTGAGCTGCTGGTTGCTAACTCTTTCTCTAAAAACTTTGGTTTGTACAACGATCGTATCGGCGCCGTAACTGTGGTGGCTGAGGATGCTGATGCTGCAGTGCGTGCCTTTAGCCAAGTGAAACGTACCATACGTGCAAACTATTCTAACCCGCCAGCACATGGCGCACTGATTGTCAGCACAATCTTAAATGACGCAGCCCTGAAAGCCATGTGGGTGCAGGAAGTCAAAGAGATGCGTGAGCGTATCGCCGAAATGCGTACTCTGTTCGTTGACAGCTTAAAGGCTGAAGGCGTGACTCAGGACTTTAGCTTTATTTCTCGCCAAAATGGCATGTTCAGTTTCTCTGGTTTGAACAAAGCCCAAGTGGCGCGTTTGAAAGACGAGTTTGGGGTTTATATCGTTGGTTCAGGACGCATTAGCGTTGCAGGCATGACTAAGACCAATATGCCAGTGATCTGTAAAGCCATCGCCCAAGTCTTGTAAGGCTTATTAGGTTATAGAATGAGGCTAAAGGAATTTCTCTTTAGCCTTCAAACATAAAGGACAGCATTTGCTGTCCTTTATGTTTTTTATTGTGTCAGCACGTGCAGGCTATTCAGTGATTAGCAGCTAAGCGCAAGAGGTTGGTGCGATTGCAGCGTGAGCTCAGATTTAATTCGCAATAGGGCGCTTAATGCATCTAATAAGTTCGCTTGATCATGCAAGTTCGGGTTATGGCGATTCTTCAACGGAAAATAGTTGATCAGTGGCCCTAAACGCGTTTGTTCGCCATGACGTAACACTTTGTGAATGATGGGCTTGCCAATCACTTGATGACACCAAGCGATACGTTGCTCAATGCTAAATCGACCTGCGGGTGAGGCTTCTTCGGCCAGGTTATCGATAAAGATCACCTGTGCTTTAGTCGCGGCGAGGCTTTTCGCGAACTTAGGTAACAGCAACGGCGGCATGATACTGGTTAAGAAGCTGCCAGGGCCTAGGATAACTAAATCTGCGTGCCGAACGGCCTCACAGGCTTCAAAGGTGGCATCGACCTGTGGCTCAAGGCAGAGCGCGATAGGTGCTTCATCCATGCTGTCAACATTGATCTCCCCAAAGACTTTACTACCACAAGCTTGCAGAGCCACTAAGTGCGTGGGTTGCTCAGACATAGGGATCAGCTGGGTTTCAATCTTGAGTAAGTTACGGATAAGATTAACCGCTTCTAATGGACGAACACACAGTTGATCAAGCGCCAGTAAAATAAGATTACCCAGATTATGGCCGCTAAGCTCAGTCTCTCCTTGGAAACGGTATTCGAATAGCTGTGAGCCGACGGAAGGGCGATTGGCCAGATGGGATAGGCAGTTGCGTAAATCGCCCCAAGCAATACAGTCCTGCTCGGCTCTGAGTCTACCGGTCGAGCCACCATTATCTGTGGTCGCGACAATCCCCGTTAAACGGCTGCCTAAAAAATCGAGTGAAGATAATACTCGGCCTAAACCATGGCCTCCGCCAATGGCGACGACACGTTCAAATTGATTTAACATCAAATGCTGCATCTGGGTTCTTCCTTCCTGAATACCCGAAAATATGAATGTTACTGTCATTACTGATTAAGTACAAAGCGCAATGACGTAAGCGCTACTGTGCAATTTAACTGCGTTAAGGAACCTTAGTATAAAAGCTCAGTCGAAAGCTTGCATCTATTATCGACTGTCATACGGCAAGCACGTATACACGGATTCAGAATCGCGACTTAGGCGCAATATTGTACCTGAGTTAATGAGCCAGATGCGTGATTAATGACAGTGACGGCGGGCACATTTCGTTAAATCTGACAAATAGCTTATAATCCGCCCTTTATTTGCCCAATACGGGCGTCATACTTAAGGTGAACTATTGAAAACGGGTAGAATCGGATCGTTTACATTGGCATTAGCCATGGTCATAGTGGCGATTTTTGCATTGCGCGTTTGGATCATTCCCAACACGAATGATTCATCTAGCATTGCGACCCAACTCGTTGACGCTGTCGATCCTGTTACGCAAGTTCCTGACTTTTCTGCGATCAACGATATCACAGAAAAGAAGAAAGCCTTTTTTGATTTTCTGCGGCCGATTGTGCAGCAGCAGAATGCCATCATCTCGATGGAACGCGAGTTTGTCAGTGAAATGCTCGCTTTGGTTGATAATGGCAAGAGTTTATCTGAGACCCAACTCGGGCAACTCAATACGCTATTCGACAAATACCAATATGCGGCACGAAACGTCGATGCTAAATCCTTAGCAAGCTTACTAAAGCGCGTCGATATTGTGCCTGAATCTATGGTGCTGATCCAAGCCGCGAATGAATCCGGTTGGGGCAGCTCACGTTTTGCCCGTGAAGGCTTTAATTTTTTTGGTGAATGGTGTTTTAGTGCTGGTTGCGGCATAGTGCCATCTTCACGGGGATCAGGTAAGAGCCATGAGGTGAAAGTGTTTTCATCGGTCGACGAGTCCGTTTCATCCTACATGCGCAATTTAAATTCTAATACGGCTTATGCGCTGTTTCGTTCTATCCGCGCTGATTTACGCTCACAGGAGCTAGAGCCGACAGCGGATCAATTGATTTACGGACTCGTGAATTATTCTGAAAGACAAGAAGCTTATATTGATGAGCTGCTTGATATGTTACGTCATAATGAAAAATATTTGGTGAATGTCGATGTATAAAAAATTGTTGTTTAGTGGCCTCTGTTTACTGGCAACTAGCGCCGCTGCAGAAACTGTATCCCTTGAATATAAAGGTTTTTATGATAGGTTAAAACAAGTCAACAAGGGCGGTTACCAACTCGTAGAAGTGGCTTTTAGTGTTCCAATACAAAAAAACTGTTTGATCCAAAGCGGTTCTATTTCCAGTGAAAAAACATCAACGCCATTGACGTATACCTATGCTCAGCGGTTATTTATTCCCTTAGATGATGATTTAAAAGATCAGCGTGCCTTGGTTAATCTCAATTTTGCTGGCAGTGCTGATGGATGCGCTATCGCGATGCAAGTCAGAGCAAAACAGACATTGGCTGAGTACGATAAAGCGCGTTTACAGCAAATCGTGACCGAAATGGACACGCTGCTTGGTGCTATGCAAGGCTTCCCGATGCGTTATTTTAGGGATCCTATTGCTGGTCTTAACTTTGAATTCCAACCCGAGCAAGAAGTGTATGTACACCTTAATGGCCGTGAACAAGCCGTTAAGGGCAGTTATAAATTAGCCGTGAATGAGCTTGAAAACATCACGACGCTAAGCTTTAGTGCCCAGCCATTAGTCTTGAGTCCTTGGGTGAAGTGATCCTCTTTGTATCTTGAATTGGCATCTTGAAATAGTCGATTGAGAAGCATGTACTCAAAGATTAACTTATTTTGTAGCCATAAAAATGCCCACATCATGTGGGCATTTTTGTTTTGCTGGTTTAACTTATTTACTGATTAGGGCGCTAGCTTCAGCCTTAATTAGACTTCGTAAGTGTTAACAATATCAATGCGTTTTGCTGCATCCAAATCAATACGGCCGCTGTTGGCGATATCTAGGAAATCGAATGCGGGCAGATTAGCTTCGGCAACATCGCCACGCAGAGGCGCATCTGGATCACGCGTTAATGACACAAAGTCGAACTGCTCACGGTCAACACCCTGTGATGGTGCGGTGTTTTGCATAGCGGTGAAAATTGTTTCAATACGACCAGGATACTGTCTATCCCATTGATTCAACATGTCTTTGACAGCGGCGCGCTTTAAGTTTTCCTGCGAGCCACACAAGTTACAGGGGATGATTGGGAATTCTTTTAAGTTGGCATATTCTTCGAGATCTTTCTCGCGGCAATAGGCAAGTGGCCGAATGACCACATTAGCGCCGTCATCTGACAGTAGCTTAGGAGGCATAGCTTTCATCTTGCCGCCAAAGAACATATTCAAGAACAAGGTCTCAATAATATCGTCCCTGTGGTGGCCAAGGGCGATTTTAGTGGCGCCAATACGCTGGGCAAAGCCATAGAGCGTACCGCGTCGCAGGCGAGAACACAGGGAGCAGGTGGTTTTGCCTTCAGGGATCTTGTCTTTCACTATCGAGTAAGTGTCTTTCTCGAGGATGTGATAGGGCACATTGAGCTTATCTAAATAGGCGGGCAATACATGCTCAGGGAAGCCTGGTTGCTTCTGATCTAAATTAACCGCAATGATTTCAAACTGAATGGGTGCACGTTGCTGCAGATTCATCAAAATATCGAGCATTGCATAGCTGTCTTTACCGCCACTAAGGCAGCACATGATCTTATCACCATCTTCAATCATATTGTAATCGGCGATAGCGCTACCCACTTCACGACGCAGACGTTTCTGTAATTTATTCAGACGGGTAGTTTGTTTTTTTGATAATTCTTCAGACATTGGATTTGCCGTAACTTCAGATATAGCTTCAAGCATAAAAAAGCGCCCAGTAACTCAGTTTCAGGGCGCGTATTATTCCAGCTATCTTTGGCGGGGTAAAGTGCCGCGTATCGCTTAGGCTTCTTCTAACGGCGATTTATAACCGTCAGGTTTGATAGCCAGTAAGTCGCAATTAATGCTATCGATAACATGCTCTGCGGTATTACCAATCAATGCCGCTGAAAATCCGGTGCGGCCGACTGTGCCTAAGATCACCAATTCGGCATCGAGTTTTTCAGCAAGCTCAGGGATCACATCCTCAGGCAGGCCTTCTTTTACATGGCAATGGTTTGGATTAATGCCGTATGCATTAGCGAGATAACTTACGCGCTGCTCATGCTGCATGCGAATGGTTTCGTTATAGGATTGGGCATCAAAATCTGGTAATTCAATGGCTAGGTTTACCGGTGTGCCGGGATAACCATTAACTAAATGCACTTCGGCAGAGAATTTATCTGCCAAATCTTTTGCGTGCTCAATGATTTTACCGTTAAGCATTTGATGATCGGTATCTTCGGTCGCCACATTCACAGCGCAAAGGATTTTACCCGCCTCTGGCCAGTCATGGGCTTTCACCATCAACACTGGCACAGGCGCTTTACGCATTAAATGCCAATCGGTTGGGGTGAAGATCACCGCTTTGAGTTTGTCGTGGGCATGGGTGCCTTTAACAATCAAATCGTATTGCCCTGCAATTGCATGATTAATAATGCTTTCGAAGGGGCGGTTATGCCAAATGACTTGGGTATCGATATTGAGTTGCAGATGAGCGTAAGCGGCGAGTAAGTCTTGGATCCAAGCGAGACGTTGATCTATGACGCCTTGGCGCATGGCTTCACGCTCTTGATTCGACAGAATCGAAGTCATCTCATAGGAAAAGTCGAAGATAGAAAGAAACACAGTGACTTGAGCATTGCATTTACTGGCCAAGGTTACCGCTCGAGCGAGGGCAACTTGATTCTCTGTGGTAGGGTCAACCACAACCAGTATTTTTTGATAATCCTTCATGGGAGGTTCCTTTAGTCATAGGCTCAATATCATCATGAGCCTTTGGCAGTTAGCTGTATTGTTCTAGATCAAACTCAATTGAAATTGATTAAAACTCGCTTAAAAATCATGCCTTAATCTGCATGACATGTCTAGCCAGCCACGTTTTTTCAACTGAATTGTTCTTGCAATCTATAGCAAGGATCTAGCGCCTAATACTTTTGCACTTAACTATTATGTTTCACTCAACTTTCTTGCAGAAAACACGCTTGCGGTGAACTATCTCGCTATACGCGAATTACCCGCTAACAGATTCAGCTCTTGTGAGTCGAGGATAGTAATGTACTTACCTTTAACCTCAATTAAGCCTGATTTTTGGAAACGCCCAAGTAAACGACTGATGGTCTCTACGGTTAAACCGAGATAATTACCAATGTCACCGCGGGTCATAGTTAAGCGGAATTCCTTTGGCGAGAAGCCACGGCTACCAAAACGATTAGCCAGATTGCTGATAAATGCAGCCAGGCGTTCTTCGGCATTTTTTTTGCTGAGTAGCAGGATCATTTCCTGATCGCTCATGATCTCATTGCTCATCAGGCGCATGATCTGCTGACGCAATTTAGGCATAGTGCCTGAAAGTTCATCGAGGATATTAAAGGGGATCTCACAGACCATGGAGGTTTCGAGGGCCTGTGCAAAACTCTGGTGCAACTGGGCGTGGATACCGTCAAAACCAATCACATCACCCGCTAAATGGAAGCCAGTTATCTGCTCATCGCCTTGCTCGGTAATCGTATAGCTTTTGATGGTGCCAGAGCGGATCGCAAATAGGGATTTTAACGCATCACCCGATTTAAAAATTTGCTCGCCTTTTTGGATCGGCTTTTTACGCTCAATAATATCATCGAGCTGATCTAGCTCACTTGCATTGAGGGTAAAAGGAATACAAAGGGTACCCATACTGCAATCGTGACAATGGATTGTGCATCCGCTAGCGGCAGGACGACGATTCTTATTTTGTTCAATTGTCATGTTGATTCTCAAGTTTATCCACTGCAGCCATGTTAAACCAATTCACGCACTTGGGCTAGTTTAGCTGCGCGAGTGCGATATATAAAGTTTGACCACCAAACGCAATTAACAGTAAGCCGCTTAATAGTCTAACGGTTTTCTGTTGAACCCAAGCGGCAAGGCGTTTTGCCGCCACGCCTGCACTTAATAGGGCGGGTAAGGTGCCTAAGCCAAAGGCCAACATAATCAAGGCACCTTGGCTAGCAGAGCCAGATGCAACCGACCAAGTTAAGGTGCTATAAACGAGTCCGCAGGGCAGCCAGCCCCAAATGAATCCCGCCATGATTGCTTGGCTTGGACTTTTGATAGGCACAAGCCGTTGCGCTATGGGTTTTAAATACTGCCACAACCATTGACCGACGCGCTCAATCTGCACGATTCCGACCCAAATTTTGGCGATATACAGCCCAGTTGCGATCATCATCAATCCAGCGATGATGCGCAGCACAATCAGATAGGTATCCAGTTCAAATAAGTGACCAAGACCTGCCGCCGAAGCTCCCACTAAGCCGCCCGCTAAGGTGTAACTCAAAATACGCCCAAGATTGTAACTCAGTAAATATTTAAGCTGATGGGCCAGCTGGTTACCTACTTTAGGATGAGGGATTTGGGCGGAAAAAGCGCCCACTAAACCGCCACACATACCAAAGCAATGTGCGGCGCCCATGAGACCTACAAGAAAAGCGCCGGTGACATTGTACTCAATCACTGCGAATTCAATCACAGAGGCATGCCTTTTTCTTGTGCAGCTTCGGCTTGCTCTTTCTCAGGCACGGGATGGCTGTTTGGTTTAACAGTATCTTCGTCGAATAATATCGACACACTTTGGCGGTCTAAATCGTCAAATTGTTCGGATTTCACCGCCCAGAAAAAGACCATTACAGCGATGGCGACAAAGATCATGGCAATGGGGATAAGCACATAAATAATTTCCATAATGACCTCTTATGATTCTGATTTAACTCTTATTATGGTTACACTTTAACCCGTAATAATCTCAGGCTATTACCGACCACAATCAAAGAACTCGCCGACATGCCAATGGCGGCGATATAAGGTGCCACATGGCCAGTAACGGCTAAGGGCAAGATTAGGGCGTTGTAACCCAGCGCCCACGCTAAATTTTGTCTGATAATCTGTGTCGTCAGTTTCGCAACTGCAACCGCTTGAGTAAAGCGGGACAGATGATCCCCCAATAAAATTAAATCGGCACTGTTTTTTGCGATAGCACTGCCGCTGCCCATGGCCACCGACAAATCAGCCCCAGCAAGCACAGGTGCATCGTTGATGCCATCGCCAAACATGGCAACCCTTGTATGCTGTTGTAATCGGGTCACGAGGGCAAGCTTATCTGCAGGCGTCAAGCCGCTGTGTACATCGTCAATCCCCAATTCTTTTGCCAATTGATGTACATGCCCTGAGCTATCGCCACTTGCAATACTGATGCGGCAACCTAGCTGCTTTAACGTCGCAACTGTGGCCTTACTGTCTTGACGAATATTGTCTTGAATTTCAAAGCTTGCCAGTATTTCAAGCTGATTATTGCATGAACGTGCTAACCAAATCTTTTGGGTCGGGTCACTACTATCAATGCTCGCGCCAGTAAATGCCGCATTACCAATTATGTAGTCAGTGTCATCAATACGGCCACGGACGCCAAAACCGACTTGATGGTGAACCTCTTCGGCAACCAGCGCATTATCGGCAAACTCGGCAAATGCGGCGGCAATCGGGTGGCGAGACCCTGTTTCCAGCGCTGCGGCAATAGCTAAGACTTGCGTTTTGGTTAAATCAGCCATGCATTGCGTTGCCCCAATAGAGAGGGTACCACAGGTGAGGGTGCCGGTTTTATCAAAGACAACATGTTTGATCAGCGGCAGTTTTTCAAACACACCGGCTTTGCGAGTAATGATCCCAAGGCGAGTAAAAATCGCAGTCGCGCAGGTGACAGCGGTCGGTGTGGCAAGTGCTAAGGCGCAAGGACAGGTAGCAACTAGAACTGACAGGGTTACCCAAAAGGCATCCTCTGGGGATATCTGCTGCCAAACCAAATAGGTGATTGTCGCTATGGTCAGGATTGTGCCCGAGAAATAACGCGATAATTTATCGGCTAATAGCGCAATTGCTGGTTTTGTATTGGATGCAAGCTCTTGCAGTCTAATAATCTCAGCCACGAGTTGGTCTTGCCCTAGTGCAGTGACGGTAACTTTGATGGGTTGGTCGACGTTGATAGTGCCTGCGTAAACTTGGCTAGCAAGAGTTTTTTCAATCGGCATTTGCTCGCCGGTGAGCATAGCTTCATTGATGCTAGTGTGACCTTCAATGACTACGCCATCGGCAGCTACCATTTCCCCTGGTTTAACGAGGATCACATCATTGAGGCGTAACTTTTTGGCGGGAACTTCTTCCTGACTATTGTCGTTCACTAAGTGCGCCGTGAGTGGCACTAACTTATGCAAATTACTCGAGCTAACCGAGGCCTTTTGCCTGGCTTTTTGTTCGAAGTAGCGCCCGAGTAACAGGAAGAAAGTAAACATGGACACAGATTCAAAATACACTTCGCCTGTGCCATTGACTGTGGCGAAACAACTGGCTACGTATGCGCCGCCAATCGCAATGGAGACTGAGACATCCATATTGAGTTTGCCGCTGAGCAGGGTACGAATGGCACTGAAATAGAAGGGCTGCGCCGAGTAAAGCACTACGGGGGTAGCAAAAATCATGCTGACCCAGCGGAAATAGTCTCGATATTGCACATCTAAATCGGTGAAGTAGCCGGTATAGAGGGCGAGGGCGAACATCATAACTTGCATAGTCGCAAAGCCGGCTAAGCCTAAACGCAGTAAAAACTTTCGACTATTGAGTTTATTGTTGATCTCTTGCTCATCGACTTGGTAGGGCGCGGCTTGATAACCAATACGGCTAATTTGCCCGAGGATATCGCTGAGTTTTACCGTGCGTTTATCCCAACTGATCATAGCCCTTTGGGTGGTCGAGTTGACGAGCACTTGGCTCACGCCCGTTAGTTGTTTTACTTTGTGCTCAATTAACCAAGCACAGGCCGCGCAGGTGATGCCATCGATAGAAAGTGACACTGACTCGATATTGTCCTCAGAATGGACAAAGTCTTGCTGCACTTCGGGTAAGTCATAGGCACTAAACTGCGTTAAGGCTTCGGGGACGAGGGCGTTCTGCTTACTGCCGGGTTCAGTGCGAAACTTATAGTAACTGAGTAATCCCGCATCCACAATCGCCTGAGAAACCGCCTGGCAACCAGGGCAACACATGAGTTCATCACGATCATTGATGCGGGTCACAAACTGCTGGCCCGTCAGCACGGGCTCTTGGCAGTGAAAACAACTTGGATGTGTCATAGCAATTCTTATTTAACTAAATCAATTCAACCACAATCAGTTCAGCCAAAGTTGGACATGACCTTTTAATTCAACGCGTTGGTGAATGCGCCATTTGCCATCGTAACTTTCAAGACGCACTTCCCAAGGGCCGATCAGTGTGGCAGGCACGGTAATGCGATACACATTACTGGCATCGGCTGTAGCGGTGAGCTTGATGTCTCTGTCGGCAATGGTTGGATGGTAGAACTCGACTTTCAGCGCAGCTTGAGAAGCGGGACCACCTTGTTGCGTCAGCAGAATTTCATTATTAGTTTGTTCGAGTAAAAAATTCATGCCTATTTGTTTAGCATACTTCACTTTACTTAAGTCCATATTAATGGCTTTGCCATCTTTGTAGTAATCCTCGGCGACTAAAGAGTCCGAGTTCGTAAGGGCAATTTTTAGTGTGGTAAAACTTGCGACGACGGCACATAAAGGAAGAATAATTAAAAACCAAGGCCAGAACTGCTTATACCAGGCTTGTTGTTCGCTCATGTCAGATACCCATTCAAAAAATTTGCGCCATTTTACCGTTAAAAGACGGTTTTAGCACTTTAAAAAAAAGGCCTCGAAGTCTTCGAGGCCTTAGCATTACTCACATCTAATTACTTGTTTGACAAGCTATAAACATAAGCTGCGATCACGTGAACTTTCTCTTCACCGAGAACGTCTTTCCAGGCTGGCATGACACCAGCACGGCCGTGTTTGATCGTTTCTTCGATCACGCCGCGGCTACCGCCATATAACCAAACATCGTCAGTTAAATTCGGTGCACCCATGAACTTGTTGCCTTTAGCGTCCATACCATGACACGCGAAACAACCTTTCATGAATGAGCCTTGACCTTGAGCGGCGAGTGTTTCATCGTGCTCACGACCAGACAATTTAACAACGTATTCAGCTAAACCCGCAATTTCGCTGTCATCGATTGGCAAACCACCTTTTGGCGGCATCATGCCATGACGACCACCCATGATAGTGGTTTTAATCGTGGCTAAGTCGCCACCATATAACCAGTCACCATCGGTGAGATTAGGGAAGCCTTTGCTACCACGTGCGTCAGAGCCGTGGCACTGTGCACAGTTTTGTAGGAACAAACGGCCGCCCACTTTTAATGCTTCTTGGTTTTTCACTAATTCTTCTAGTGGTGTTGCCAAGTAAGCAGCAAAGATTGGGCCATATTTTTCATCAGCGTGTTTTACTTCTTGGTCATACTGAACATAACGGCCTTCTTTTGCGGCAAGCTCAATGGCTGCGGCAGAGTCGGCTTTAATACCTTGTTCAGTACCAATGCTTTGGTTAGAACTGGTCCAGCCTAAAAGGCCTTTGTAGTTACCTAAACCAGGAAATAAGGCTAGATAGATCAAGCCAAACACGATAGTGATATAGAACATATAACTCCACCATTTTGGCAGTGGGTTATTGAGTTCTTCAATACCGTCGAAACTGTGACCCATGGATTCGCCTTCTTTTACGTCCGTGGTGTTCTTAGAACACACACGCAGTAATAGAAAACATCCCGCGATCACAATTAACGAGAGTACGCTAATCCAAACACTCCAGAAGCTACTCATCACTTATTCTCTCCTGAGTCCTTCGATACCTTGCTGACTTCCTCATCGGAAAACACAAGGTTAGCTGCTTCATCAAAAGATTTTTGACGACGCGAGCTATATGCCCAAGCAAATATACCGACGAAGGTCAGCATCACAATGATGGTTAAAATGCCTTGTAATGTGCCGTAATCCATATATTGCCTCCTTATTTGAGTGCGTGACCCAAAGACTGAAGATATGCAATCAAGGCTTCCAGCTCTGTCTTACCTGCAACAGCTTGCTGTGCGCCTGCGATTTCTTCATCGGTATAAAGATCATTACCTTTGTAACCGCCTTTATGCATGTTACGTAGGATAGTCATCTTATCGCCCGTCAGTTCGCCGTCTAACTTGTTTTCGGCTAACCATGGGAACCCTGGCATATTCGATTGAGGTACTACAGCACGAGGATCGATTAAGTGAACTTCATGCCATTTATCGCTGTAACGACCGCCAACACGGGCAAGATCAGGACCTGTACGCTTAGAACCCCATTGGAATGGATGATCCCAAACCGATTCACCCGCGACAGAGTAGTGACCATAACGTTCAGTTTCTGCACGCAAAGGACGGATCATCTGGCTGTGACAGTTATAACAACCTTCACGAACATAGATGTCACGGCCTTCAATTTGCAGAGCAGTGTATGGCTTTAAACCTTCCACAGGCTCAGTCGTATCTTTTTGAAAAATCAACGGTGTGATTTCAACGAGACTACCGAAACTGATAGCGATAACGGTAAAGATCGCTAACAAACCGATGTTTTTTTCAACTATCTCATGATTAAATTTCATCGAGTTTGCTCCTTTAAGCCGCTGTTGGTTCAGCCAATGCTGGCAATGAATCTTTAGAGGCTTTCACAGTACGGATCACGTTGTATGCCATGATCAGCATACCGGTCAGGAAGAAACAACCGCCAAGGAAACGTACAAAGTAGAAAGGATATGAAGCTTCAAGACTTTCAACAAAGCTATAAGTCAAAGTACCGTCAGCATTCACTGCGCGCCACATTAGACCTTGCATTACACCTGAAATCCACATAGATACGATGTAAAGCACAGTACCAATAGTCGCTAACCAGAAATGGACGTTGACTAACTTGATGCTGTACATGCGGCCGTGGCCGAACAATACAGGGATCAAGTGATACAGAGAACCAATAGACACCATTGCAACCCAGCCTAGCGCGCCGGAATGAACGTGACCGATAGTCCAATCTGTGTAATGTGATAATGCGTTAACTGTCTTAATTGCCATCATCGGGCCTTCGAAGGTAGACATACCGTAGAAAGACAGAGAAACGACTAAGAAACGCAGTACAGGGTCAGTACGCAGTTTATGCCAAGCACCAGACAAGGTCATGATACCGTTAATCATACCGCCCCAAGAAGGTGCGAATAGGATCAGTGACATCACCATACCTAAAGACTGAGTCCAGTCAGGTAAAGCTGTGTAATGTAAGTGGTGAGGACCAGCCCAAATATACAGTGCGATCAAAGCCCAAAAATGGACAATAGATAGACGGTAAGAGTACACAGGACGACCTGCTTGCTTAGGTACGAAGTAATACATCATCCCCAAGAAGCCTGCGGTTAGTAAGAAACCTACAGCGTTGTGACCATACCACCACTGCACCATAGCATCGACAGCGCCGCTATACAGAGAGTATGACTTGAACAGACTGACTGGTACTGCCATAGAGTTAACTATGTGTAGTACGGCAACGGTAATAATAAAGGCACCAAAGAACCAGTTCGCCACGTAAATATGCGAAGTAGTTCGTTTGATAATAGTACCGAAGAACACAATAGCGTAGGACACCCAAACGATAGTAATTGCGATATCGATAGGCCATTCTAATTCAGCGTATTCTTTACCTTGGGTGAAACCCATTGGCAAAGTGATAGCTGCTGACAGAATGATGGCTTGCCATCCCCAAAACGTAAATGCGGCTAACTTAGGTGCAAATAGTCGGGTTTGACAGGTGCGTTGTACGACATAATAGGATGTTGCAAAAAGGGCTGATGTACCGAACGCGAAGATCACCGCATTGGTGTGTAATGGTCGCAAGCGACTATACGTTAACCAAGGAGTGTCAAAGTTCAGCTGAGGCCAGATTAACTGAGCCGCAATTAATACGCCGACTGACATACCAACAATACCCCACAAAACTGTGGTTAAGGCAAATTGGCGGACAATGGCGTAATTGTAATCAGCGCCTGTTGGCTGGGAATGGTTCATCATAATGCTTCCACTGCTTATTACTTTTACTTTTAGTAAAGACAAGCTTTACCTGTTATAAAATGACATAAAAATCAGCTTCCCTATTCAGGTTGCTGAGTCATGTCAATGCGTTACCCTGCATATTTTTGCTCAAATATGAGGTTTCGCAATGATACTTGAGCAATATCAAAAAAGATACCAAAGAAGGGGTGTAGAAAGTTGATCTAGATCAACCTACGCCATAGAATGTTAACATATTGCGTCATAAGGTTAATCTTTGTGCTAAATCGTCCTAATCCCTATTTATTCATCGCGTTAATTCTCTTCAATCTCACAGCTTGTACTGAAGATGCTAAGCAAGTCACGCTTAAAAGCAGTCTTGATCCTTCACTTTGTCAATTTTCGGCAGGGGATTGTGTTAAACAAGTGGGCGATATTAAACTCACTATTAGTCTGTCGCCAGCAAATGCACCAAGCGAAAAGCCATTAACATTAACGCTATTAGCGTCTTCGCCTATTACCGATGTGCAAATCCGCTTAGAAGGAAGAGATATGTTTATGGGCGTTATTCCCGTAAATGTGAAGCAAACCGACGAAATGACTTATATTGGTCAAATGGTATATGGCTCTTGTAGCAGTGGTTATATGGTTTGGCGCGGCTTTATTAGTTTCAACGTTAATGGCGAAACTAAAACGGCAGTGTTTGATTTTCTCGCTGATGACAATGGCTAAGACTGGTTTGATAATTCGTCACATTGCCTTCAAAGCATTCGGACAATTACCTCTGTTTAGCGCAGCTTAATTGTCCTTCCAGTTGTCTTTTACTTTGACAAAAATATCCACATTATCAATAAAGAGCTGTAGTAAGTGCGGGTCAAAGTGTTTCGCAGCGCCTTTACGCATTTCAGCTAACACTTCTTCTAAAGGCCAGGCCGTTTTATAACAGCGGGCATGGGAAAGTGCATCAAACACATCTGCAATGGCAACAATGCGCGCGAAAATGTGAATTTCGTCTTGTTTTAAATTTGCAGGATAGCCAGAACCATCATATTTTTCATGGTGTTGTAGTGCAATAATTGATGCCGCCTTTAGTATGGGTCGCTCAGAATTTGCCAAAATCTGATGGCCAATTGTAGGGTGCTGACGCATGACTTTCCATTCTTCATCATCTAACTTGCCAGGTTTGAGCAGAACCGCATCGGGGATCGCTATCTTACCTATGTCATGCATAGGTGAAGCACGGCGTAGTAAATCAGCTTCGTATTCAGGTAAACCAGCGAGTAAGGCCAACTGAGAGCAATATTCTGCCATACGTTTCACATGGTTCGCGGCTTCTTTTGAACGGCTTTCAACCACATCCCCTAAACGCAGAATGAGTTCAGATTGGGTATCTTCGACTTCTTGATTGAGCAGTAAATTTTCAAATGCAACGCCGACGTTGATAGCAAAAATATCAATAAGTTTCTTGTCAAGATCATCAATTTTATCAATACCATCCATATACAGTAGATTGATTAACCCGCTTTTTGTGGGGAAGTAACCGATAAAGCAATTGTCTTCATACAGGCAGCGTTTTTGCTTGATCGCACTGCGCAGTAAGCGGTCGATATGCTCTGGTAATTGAGTAATATGGGATTTATTTGAGAATTGGCCTGTGCCTGCGAGGATTTCTATGTTCACAGGATCCAGATGACCGCTTATGGCATCAATGGCATTACACGTTAGCAATAAGGTTTCAGAATCCAGATTGAGTAGGGTGGCGACTTGAGTTAGCAGGCCATCTGCAAATTTATGCAGGGTGCGCAGCTCAAATAATCCAGATGTAGCTTCTAGCACTCTTTCTAGCCCTTTACGGTGATTTATTTGGGTGCGCCTTGCTTGTTCAATTTCCATAATATCGCGGTAAGAACGTAGGGCAGAGTAGACGCTGGTCATCAGTTTACGTGAATCGAGTTCAGCTTTGGCTTTGTAATCATTAATATCATAATTAACGATAACGTCTTCTTCAGGTGCTTGACCTGGCTGGCCTGTACGCAGGATTAGTCGAGTGGTTTTATTTTGCAGCTCTTCGCGGATCCATTTTACTAATTCTAAGCCCGCATGATCACTCTCCATCACAACATCAATAAAGGCGATGGCGATATCATGTTCCTGATTCATCAACTCTTTTGCTTGTTCGGCACTGTAGGCATTGATAAAAGTAAGCGGGCGGCCATCGAGTTTAAAGCGGGAGAGGGCAAGCTTAGTGACGGTATGAACATCAGGTTCATCATCGACCACTAATACCTTCCAAGGAATACCTGATGCAGTTGTCTCGGTAAGCTTTTTACCGGAAAACAGCGGATTTTTCTTTGCAAGATCAATCAGCATTCGATACCTCATTCAAATAAAAATAATGATCACATAATCAGTGTAGTAGACACATTTCAATGCAGTGCAAATTCTTACATTAAATAGCGAGGTGAGTGGCAAACCTTAAATTGAGTTATTGATAACAGTTATCATTTGTGTATTCTATTCATATCACACACTGATTAGCGGGTAAGGGCATGAGCCACCAAATTAATTTGTCGATTTCAACGCATAAACTGGCACAGCTTATACATGATGGGCACCTCTGTGCGGCAGATTTTAGGTGCTTGGATAGTCAGTCTAAACAGCAAGTGTGGCAGTTATGCTTAATTTGTTGTCAAAAGCGTATTACATGCCAGAAATGTACATTGTCCAGTTGTACTCAAAATCTGACCCTAGTTGATGCCGATAAATAACGTTATCGGCATTTGCGTTTAAGTATTATCATATCAGAAACCCTTATAATTCAGATGCAATATGCAACTTCCTCCCGTAATCCCATTATTTGACTCATTTGAATTCATACAAGTTGGCAATAGTGTCGTTAACCAATATATCACCCAAATTAGCATGAAAAAGGTGGCCGATGCGGGTTTAGTGATTGAGCACGCCAGTGATTGGCTGTTTGAGCAAAAGCATAACGAAAACAACTATAAAGCCTATCGCAGCGAGCTCACGACATTTCTTCATTGGTGTTTTGATGTGGTTTCAATGTCGCCCATAGAAGTCACACGCAAAGATATGAGCCATTACGTGGATTACTGCCAAGCGCCGCCCATAGCACTAATTGGCTATTTTAATGTGCCACAATTCAAGCTCGATAAAATGCGTGATGAACGGGTTCCAAACCCACAGTGGCGGCCATTTGTCGGTAAAAAGCGACTCGGGCAAATCCAGCCTTATGCGTTAAGTGACAATGCGTTAAAAACGAAAATGGCCATTTTGTCTTCGTTTTACTCGTACCTGACAAGTGAAGAATATTGTGAGCGTAATCCTGCACAAATTTGGCTGAATCACAGTCGATTCGCGGCCAATCGGCAATATCAGCGTCAACATCATGAAGATGATAACAGTCTCGCATTCACTGAATTACAGTGGTCATACATTATGGCGACCGTAACAGCGTTGGCAGAAACATCGCCCGAATTACATCAAAGAAGCTTATTTCTGATTTCATTGATCTATTGTTGCTATTTACGTATCTCAGATGTGTCTGCACGCGCAGGTTATTCACCGGTGATGGATCAGTTTAAGCGTAATCAACAAACGGGTATTTGGAGTTTTCATATTCCATTGAGCAAAGGCGGTAAAAGGCGCAGCGTGGCAATCTCAAAAGCTTTACTCGACGCCTTAGTCAAATACCGCCAGTTTTTAGGCTTAACGGATTATCCAAGGCCAAACGAGAACCATCCACTGTTTGTGCGGCACAAAGCTGCTGGTCGTGGTCGAGATGTCGGCATCCTCAATGCCAATCTCGGTATTCGCCAAGTCCGCGATGAAATTCAAAGTATTATCAATCTGGCAGCAGATAGTATTGAGGCCGATGGTTTTGCACAAGACGCCGCGCAGATGCGCAAACTCACAGCCCATAATATTCGTCATACAGGCATCACACACGATATCAATATTAACCGCAGACCGTTATCCCATGTACAAGCCGACGCTGGACACGAAAGTATCGACACCACATCGCAGTATTTGCACACAAGCCAAATCGAACGCCATGAAAGTGCATTCAATAAACCAATCGACCATTTAAAAGGCATCGAGTAACTCAGCCCTAAGTTATATTGAGTCCTAAATATAAGCACATAAGAGAAGGTTCTTATATGCCCGAGATCCTTATTCTGAGTGCACACGTGTTCGTGGTCACACAGAATGAGAATCTCAGGCAGCCGTAATTGAACTTATTCAATGACTTGATGGTTTAACAAAATAACAACATTGCCATTCAAGTTGAGATTTTTGAACATTTTTGCCACCTAAATTGAGATTTATTTTTCATATTAAAATCAATGATTTGGTGGCAATGTTATGCATCATTCACCGCCAATCTATTCATTTTCCACAAATCAAATATCAAGTCAACGCATATCGGATTGCTTCAAGGTTTCTACTTACATATGTTGTAGGTGTGGTAAGTGAGCCGCCGACAATACAGGCGTATATTTACAAATCTAAACGAATTGAAATTTGCGCGGATAAAACGCCATGATTTAAATCGTATCTGAGTGCGGAGGTCTGCTACATATATTTGGAACGGATATTGGGTGCAGGACGATATTGCTTTAGTGAGTTAATCGATGGGGATAATAAGTGGGATTTATATGAATGGCTTTCAGCTTAAAGCCCACATAATTACCGATGACAAATGTGGGTTTTAACCTTAGTGTCTATGCTTTAATTTAAATCGTAAGCATTTTATATATATAGGTTTTAACAGGTAATATTGCTTCATTATATGAGTGATAACTGCATCGGTTTTTGTTGCTGGCGTATTTGTAGTACATCTTCAAATTGGCAAAGTGCTAGACTGCCGGCACGCGCGACGCGAGGAGGGCGAAGTTTACCCATTTTTCTAAGTGCGTGAAGTAGCTCCATGGGTAAGCCTGTTAATGATACTGCTTTCTCTAGGGAGATAGCGTCATATTGCCGCTTGCTAAAGACGTCTTTTGCAAAGCGTATAAAAGACGCCGGTTCGCACCAGATAGCACGTCGTAAATTGTGACCTTCGCCATATCCTAACTGCAGGCGGCCTTCTTTGAATCCTATGAGAATGTCATACATTTCAACATCATTATGCACCATGACCTCCGTGAGAGTTGATAAGCACACCATGCCAGGTTGGATGTCGTTACCGACTAACAACTGGAAAATAGGTGCGACATCAATTTGGCTATTATGGTGAAGTCTGCTTTTACGTGCATGTTTCACTAAATTAACGTGTTGAAGCAGCTGCAGTTCTTCTGGCCTCAGCTCAAGTAGCCGAGATGCTTTTCCAAATGGAAGCCATTGTTCTGTCACCGAGAGAGCAATGCCATCTGCGGGGGTAGCTGGGATAACAATATCTAACGTAGCGGCAGGCCACGTACAGGAAAGTGTTTCAAGGAACTGCACAATAGCCACACTGCGGATATTGTGAGGTAGTAAAGATGAGGTTGCCTGAAGTGTCTTTTGTACCCACTCTCGAAAAAATGCATTATCCGTTAATAACCGATATCCCTTTTCGAGCATGTTTTCATAAAATGGCAGTGAAGCATAGGCGTTCGGTTTGAGCGCCATGATGTGCTCTTTTTCCAATACCAGTGCGGCATAGAGGCAATCTGACACTTGAGCCTCACTCAATGAACGTACATTTTCTGACGAGGGTTTCAGTTGTACCCCGCATCGAGGAGAAGTACAGTGCCCTTTTATAAGTGGAATATCCCAAGCAAGGCTTTCGTAACACGTGGTGCATTGACTCGTCAGTGCAGATTGGTGTTTGGAGCAGGCATGACAAAACGGATTTTGCACTTCCGTTAACAGGTAGCCATCTTCATTCAAGCACTGAATACACACTTTAGGGTTGAGTTGAATGTTGCGGTTAAACATCGGATTGATAATCGTAGAAAACACATCACCTTGGCTTATTGGTATGCCAAATTTAGCATTCAGAGCCGGTGTAATTTGAAGCTTAATAATGTTATTTTGCTCAGTTGACGACACCATACTCCCAATCCTTGCGTAACCATTAACGCGCGCTAAACGAAGAAGGTAACTGATGCTAACTTCATCAGGTTTTCTCTGTGGCGAAAAGGCTAAAGACACGTTTTCAACTCCCGCTTTAATTTCTGGTATTCATGTGTGACCGCAGCGTCTATTGCCCTATAGCTATATTCAGACTCATCAAAGGGATTATTGACGTTTTGGCTGTAAATATAAAAGTTCGCTTTTAAACGCATCATCAGTGTGTGGCGGTCTTTGATATGACTCATATCTTCACGCATGAATAAGCCATCAAGGGTACTGAAGCTGCGCTCCATATAGGCAACGTAAAGTCTATCTAATAGCTCTTTATCCTCGATACCAATTTGAGGAGCGCTGATTTGCTGTAGAAAGCTGTTGATACAATCAACCCATTCTTGCGTTCTCGGTAAGATACGATGCAGTTTTACTGACCTCAGCATTCTGCGACTGAGTTGCTCGTTGTCGTCGACGGTTTTATCCACTTCGCCGAAGGTCAGGAGTCGCATGGCCCGCTCACTACCGATAAAGACAATTGAACAAGTGAGCGTGTCGAGTAGGGCGCAGAAGTATTTCAACATGTCTAATGCAATTTTCCCTTGTTTAGCAGGAAAAACCTGTTGAATTTCATCAAGAATAATGAGTTCGACACTACGTGCTTTAATCAGAAATCGAAATTGCTTATCTAACTCACCCGCAGCAACTTTACCTATTGGGGGCTGCACGCCTAATTCCGTTATCAACAGTCGCAAAATATCATCAACTTTGCTTTTCGCTTCTTGAAAACGGTAAGTGAATATCGGCAGACGAATGTGGTCGACTTCTTTCACCGGAGGAAACTGAGCGGCATAACATTCAGCGATGTAGGTTTTGCCTTCGCCCGATTTACCATAAATGAGCACGCCTTTTTTATTATTGGGAAGGTGACACATTTGATGAACTCGCCCAATTTGTTCATGGGCGTGTTTAACCAATGTATGTTTAACAATAAAGGTGTCTACAGGTGTAGGTATGCTGACTACCATAAGGCTTTAGTGTCCCTTTGCGTGTTATCAATAATTTGTTCTGGTTCATTCAGTTGGCTTGCGCGTTGTTTGTCAGCCAATTCAGTCTTGTCTAATGAGTTTTGCCACTTAATATCTTTTAACGAATCAGTCGCATTGGCATTCTGAATGCGCTGCTCGATTGACAGTTCTTTTGCATTATTGTCTTCAAACGAACTTGTCGGTTTGCCACTTCGTTTAATACGTACTGTTTTGGCGGGAATGAAACGGTCAATCGTGACGGCATATTGACCGGTAACCTGATGTTTTTCAGTTTGGAAAATGTGTTGTCCTTTCTGCACTTTGCCATTTAACTGTGCAAAGGAAACGGGCCAACGCGAGTTGATTTCTTCATCATAATTATAAGCGACGATTGACCTGGCTTCTGTCTCGTTCGGGAGCGCAACGCTGACAGTGACACTGCTTGCATCATAGGGGTTGTAAAACACCTGAACGGTGGGGTTGACGTTTTTGTGACCATAGGTCATGAGTAACGTATGCACTTTTTTCAGTTCAACACTGGTGAAGCGGTGTTTCAATACACGGACAAAACCTCTTGAATCGAGTTGCTGCTCATGCGCCTGTGTCGCGACATGGAAGTGGTGCTTAATAGAATCGTAATCATAATAAGATTGCACCACCCTAGATTGCTGCCAACAGAATATCGGTGAACAATTTAACCCTGAATGGGTCTTGTGAGCGTATTCTGTCAGCATGGTATTGATTATCTTTGTGAACGTACTGGCAGTGATATGCGTATTCTTAAGTGGATTTATTTTTGTTCTAGTGCCTTTTTTCGGATAGGTATTTAAACCAACAGTGCGGTTGCCGGCTGAATCCGTCACCACCATTGATTCAAATTTTTGCCTAAACACTCTAAAGTGCGACTCAACAAAGGGTTTCGCTGACGGTGTATTCGAAGGGGTATAAACGATATTGCTCCCCAGCTGTTCACATAGACTCTTAATTAACTTGTTGTTAAATGCAGGGCCATTATCCATGATGAACGTATCTGTCTTACCGCAAAAGGGGAGATTGTCGTCACGCAAATACGTATTTTGGATTAACTGTAAAACAACCTCCGTCGCTTCTCCTTTGCCATAATCAAAAACCATACTTAGCGGTGCACGCGTATAACAATCAAGTGCATAATAGATGACCACAGGCTCAGTTAACTCCCCCGTGACATCATCAATAACACGGATATTTGTGTGCAAACAATCGAGTTCAACACGTTGCAATGGGTAATGCAGTTTTATCCGTTTAATCAGGTTAAGTGAGAGCTGCTGACGTTCAGCGTGGGGAGTTTTTGGATCGTCTAATTTGTCACAAATCGACTGTCTCGCTTCAATTCTGCGCGAAAACGTTCGTTTGCTTGCAACGATAATATTGGGATTTGTTTCACGTGCTTTCAGCGCATCTTGTTTGTAACAAGCATAATGACCCGTAGCCACTTTATGGCGACTATCTTGGTAAGTCGTGCTCAAATACGTGTCGATTAACGCGTTAGACTCCTCACCGATACGTGGGGTATGTGAACGTGATTTACAGATTAAACTGTCATCATTGAAACGTGAGCTTATCCAAGTCTTCCAGTAACGGTTAATCGTTGTTTTCTTGGGATGTTCAGCCCCTCTGAGTGCAGGGTAATTCTCCTCAACAACTTCAATCAGTTTCTGATAGGTAGTGGACGTCGTCGGCTTTAGGGTTTCGTCGTTCTGCAGCATGTCGCGCAGCGTATGAATATAAACAATCCGCGAATCCCGAGTCGCTTGCTGTACTGGGGACAAAATGAGACGCGTTTTTTCGACCGGTTTGGGGAAAAGGGTTTTTTCATGCAGTTTTGTGCTAAATACATCTAGCGTTAAGAACTCTCGCGTTTTTTCATCGTCATCCACTTCGAGCAAAATCGACACGTCATCAGCAAACAAGACCGTCATGATGTCGCCGTTGCTATTGTGGAATTGATGGTCACGCGCCTGAGCAAACATCACGATAGCATCACCTTATTCAGGGTTGTGCTTGCCAGTAGCAACTGTGATTTGTCGAATTGGTAAAAACCGGCTCCGACTAAATGATATGCATCACCCACGGATGTTTGGCTTCTAGGCTTGAGCCAATCGACTAACGCCTCAAATGTCAACAATTCAGGTAGGTCTGCATGGTTGAGCGAACATGATAACCGTGCAGAACGCCGATTAGCGATTAACTGGAGGTTGGTATAAATCATGGGCGTTAACTGACGCTCATCAACGAGGACGATAGGGACATTAGCCGTCTTAAGTGAGTATTCATTGAATAGCGCTAATCGCGACTGGAAGTCTTTCGTGATATGACTTGAATGATGGACTTCAATAAATGCTGCAGTGCCGTTAGCATATTTAATAAGAAAATCAGGTGTATACCGAATGGTTTTATTGGTAATGCTGTCATGGAGATGCAGGCTTTCAGGCTGCGCAGCATAGGCAACGATATTCGGTTCACACTCCATCTGCGCCGCAATACACAATTCAAGGAATGATTCGACCTTCAGCGGGGCTTGATTCTTCTGCGAAAAATATTGATATACATGCCTGCCGCGTGATTTATTCGCTTTATACTTGTTACTCACGTTACACCTCTTGCTACATTTCAGAGTGCTAACCGTTAATTTGCAGCGGAAAAATTAATCTCTGCTAAAATTAAAGGTTACCCCTATGGATAAGGCAAACGTCTTTCCCGACACGGGGAAAGCGCTCACGTGTGTTTGTTAACACGCGAGCAGCATATTCAATTTTCGAAAATCCACAAAAACTTGTGAATTTTCGCGCAAGGCACAATTCATTTTAAAAAAACATGCAGGCGTTCATCACGCTTCGATGCCCCCAATCGCTATTGATACCTCGCTGTTTTATTTCAATTCTTTTAGCTTGAAAGCGTATTTTAAAAACGCATCACATTCAAAAAATGCATTCACTATGATTTTTAAAAATCATTGTTTTTAAAGCATTAATTTTTAAAATATGCTCTGCATAAGCGCATTTCTGCTGTAAATCTATCTTTACAAAATGACGATGTGAACATCGCTAACTTAAGGATAAGCCGATTAATCCACATTAAAATTTGTTACTACATAACAATGATATAAACGACGAATGAACCTTAAATTTGTCAGCAAAAAATATTTTTGAGGAAATGGAGATTTTTTTTAGCAAACCGTGAAAAAAGGCAAATTTATTGTTTTTAATTACGCATAACCGATTCGAAAGTTGCCCCTGATGTCGCGATTTAGAAATGCATGTTTGTTTGGCCAGATAAACGCATGCTGAACCTCGATGGGCAAGACGACGCGCTAAACACGCCGGAATGTAGCTGCATGCCTTCATGTGGCGTATTAACGCGAGAGTTGAGTAAGGGGCAAATGTTTGAAGCGTACTCTATTTGTTGTCCACAAGAGAGGGGAAGGTTGGTGATATGACTGATAACATTACCATCTATAACGTTTTTACTTGTCAAGGCATGCGGGTATTAGACCTTAGATACCGAACCTACTTCTGGCTAGGGTAATGAACTGCGGTCGATCCGTTCATCCCTAAGTCACAATAAAATATACGAATGCAACGACGAACAGTGGATACAACAATGCCAATCTTAAGTTATCAATATGGCAGTCTGTTCTAAATAGCTTATGCCCCAAAACGAGTTAACGAGTTGTCAGTAGATCAGTAACAAACGGACTTTCTGTCTTAGACATTTTCATCATTACACCCGTGTGATGTAATTCATTACTACCCATCAAAAACTGGATAATTATACAGTCGTATTCAAATTATAAGGATTTTTGAACGATTTTCATCCTGTATTCGTGCGCATTTTCTCATTTTCGTTTAAATAAATAGCATTAAAATTAATTACTTATACTTTTCATTAAGCAGATAATAGGTTTGGGAAACGCGCATGCGCGTTTTTCCAGATGGTGTATTTGAAAAAAAGCTGATAAGTTCCTTTTATTACAAGTAATTAACAGTGCGCGTTTTTACTGGTCTAATGAGGTAAACGCGCATGCGCACTAATAAAATGTTATGTTCCCAAAATGGAGAGTCCGTGCAAAGTTTTTCGGTCAGCGTGAATGATAATGACTCTTTCATGTGCTCCAGCAGCGATAGAGTTTTTGATGATGTGATTGGCGTAAAAGTCTGTCCTGTGTGCCATTACAGGACTAACTTTGACTTCGTGAATCAGAACTTTACGATCAAAAGAAAAATATATGATCTATCAGCCACTTATGATGGTTATTATATTGCTTCGCTGAAATTCAAAGAGACTATAGATAGAGAAGGAATAGCCGGAATAACATTCGTGGCAATCAGTAGAGAACCTGAATACTTTGCCATGTTTGTATCTAACATGGTTTCTTTTGATACTGAAAAGCGCAAATCCAAAGCGGAGAAATATTGTTCAGCTTGTGGTAACTACGAGTCATTTGTTGGGGCAACGCCCGCTTTTTTAAGAGAATCTCCGAGCTTTGATTTATCGCGCACTGATGTTGCCTTTGGCTCCGGTAATGCTAAGCATCCTCTTTTGATTGCAAGCGAGTGTTTCGTATCATTAGTAAAGCGTGAAAAGTTGAAAGGCCTATATTTTGAGCAAACAAGAACATAACAAACGCCTGCACCGGACAAATTTCCGCTGTCACATTTTTTGCAAAAACACGCCATCAAAAATTTGCTCGGTGAGGCGGGCGTTATGTAACAAGGAGAGTAATGTGAAATTTGGAATCATAGTAATTTGTTTGGCTGCATTACTTTCTGCCCCGTCATATGCTGATGAAAATAGCTCAATTGGTTTTAAAACAGTCGCCCTAGCTTTGGAAGCATTAAAAAATAAAGATGGGACGAAAACTAGTGTGCAAGGCGGATGGACAATCATCGAAGACCAAGAAGACTCTAATATGGTCTTATGGTCGTTTACTCCAGATTCACACCCTGCGCATCCAGCAGCAGTAAAGCGTACAGTGCTTGAGAAAAAACAAAGTGTTTATATTCAAATGACAGCTCTTTGTCAGGCTAAAAAGGCTGCCTGCGATAAATTAATGCAGGAATTTGAAGAGCTTAATCAAAACATCATGAAAGGCTCATGACACATGTTACATAACAAGTTAAATCATCGGAAAATCCCTCGCAGGCCAAACAACGGCCAAAGCGCTCGGACTTTCCGCTGTTTAAAGCGTTATGTTTGCTCAAAAAATATGGAACCGAAATGACTATTTTGACTACTCCAGAGCTTGCTGAAAAATTGGCAGGTGGAGACTCTTATATTCGAACCAAGGACAATGTTGTGAAAGGTTTAGCTATTACTACAGAGCTAAATCCAGAAGCACCTGAAGTTATTGTTGTGGGCAATGGCCCTCGCATCAAAGCAAATGCTAGGTTGTTTTTAGAACAACAAGAATATGTGCCAGTTTATCTGAAACAGGCGGTGAATGCTTGGAAGTTCTTGGGCAAATATAAGGCAGATAGATACTCTCAAGATCCAAAAGTCATTGAACAGCACCGACAGCACCGTCCCTCTGAAAAAGTTGATGGGATACTGTTTCTTTCTACAGAGGTAAGTTATGACGTAGAGGTGACATACCCCAGTTTCCCTGCTCCTGAGAAACGTAAAAAGGTCGAGCTTGCGGCCATTGAGTATGTCGTAACCCACTATGAGAGACAAGGTTACTCTGTGTCTGATCGCCAGAGTGACAATTGCGGTTATGACTTGTTTGTCGAAAAGGGTAAGTCTGTTTTAAAAATTGAAGTCAAAGGCACGTCTTTTGATGAGCAACGCTTTTTCCTATCCAGAAATGAGCGCGCTAAGTCAGTTGATCCACTGTGGCGTTTAGCTGTTGTCTCGAGTGCTTTAGATAATCCAGAATTATCCATATATAACACCGCAGAAATGGAAAAGACCTTCGGTTTTGAACCTTTGTGTTGGGAGTGTAGGCTCCCGCAAACATAACAAGGCGCTGCTGCGGAAAATTTACTCGCTAGCGCTCCTAAATTTCCGCAGAGCGCGGCGTTAACTGTCATCAGGAAGGCTCGTGCTAAAACTATATAAATTTACGGACGCGAAAAAAGAATATTGGGAAACATGGGATAACGATGATGGTTCCCATACTGTTCATTGGGGTGAGCTCGGAACAACTGGGCAATCCAAAGAAGTAAAAGGTTCACTTCTAAAGAAACCAGAGAAAATCATCCAGAAAGAAGTAGATGAGATGGTATCAAATGGCTTTCGACCTATCGAAGAAGAATATACTCTTTTAATCGAGTATGAAGTTGAAGGCATGGGTACCAAAGAAGATGTCGAGAAGCGTCATCGTCTTCAAGACCGCATGAGTGAAACTTTAGGCTGGGCAGGTTTAGGCAATTGCGATGGCGGTAGCATTGGCAGTGGCACAATGGAAGTTTGTAACTACGTCGTTGATTTTGAAGTCGCCAAATCTGTAATTGAAAAAGACCTTAAAGGTACAGAGTTCGAGAATTATACTCGTATATACCATGAAGAAGCCGAGTAAACAGTTAACAAAGCTATCAAATTGACGGTTTTTCCGTCGCTTGTTTTGTGGCTTAACGCTACGCTACCACAAAGCAATCAACTCCAAAGCCGCAATTTATAGCGGCGTTAAGCCTCTAGGCGTACACATGAAATACCTTTTAGGAATTCTAATAATGATTTGGAGTGTTTTTTCTTCCGCTAAAGACTATCCAGAAGTGATTGTGGGTGAGGAAGATGGTTTTGTTGATCTTACCTTTACGATCTCAAATTCAAAAAAACTCGAATCTGGCTCATATCAGGTTGTCGTAAAAGGCAACTTGAAGGGCGATAAGGTTGGGTTTGCAATAGAGATTTTGCCCTCTTGGAACCCGCATGCGGTGGAAGGCATTGACGATGCCTTCTATTGGGGGGAGGCATTCTTCAGAAACACTGGTTCTGAATCTGAAAATTTTATAAAGTCACTGGCTACTTTGTACGGCGCAACTGTAAACGATGTATCTGTTCCGGAAAAGGTATATGCCCAAGTTGTTGGGCTTGCCTGTAATCCCGAAAAGATTGATGAATTGCCATGCAAAATGAAGTTCTTTTTTAATCCCGACGGTGAGGAAGATCTTTACTCTGAGGTTTTTATAAACATTGATACTGTTGCAAAAGAGCTAGAGTTCAACGAGAAAGACAATGATTATCGTGCACCATTATTACGTTCGTTGTTGCAATAAAGGCTTAACAAGCGGCTCCACCGGACAAATTTCCGCAGTCACTTTTTTGCGTGGCAAAAAGTCGCCATCAAAAATTTGCTCAGTGAGCCGGGCGTTTGCCCATAGGAATTTTAATTTGAAACTTACTAATTTGGGCTAATGGCCTAACTCGGAATTGTCCAAACTCGTGTCAGGCCGATCAGTTCTGGCACGTTTATGCCCCAAAGCTTGCTAGCATTCATTTAGTGAATCGAAAACTGACGAATGAATTACCCTACAAAATCTCATCTATTTACCAAATAGATAGCCCTACCGTAAAGCGACTAATAATGTATGGGTATACAGTCGTATTTAAATTTCAATGCTTTTGAGTGTTTTTAAACTCATTAGTTTGCGCGTTTATCCATCCTAAAATTAATAAACCCCCTTAAAATCATTTGGATACACTTCGGCCAAATTAGTTGATAGGTTTGGAAAACGCGCATGCGCGTTTTTCCGGATGGTGTATTTGATGAAAAGCTGATAAGTTCTTTGCATACAGATAGTTAACTGTGCGCGTTTTCACTGGTCTAATGAAGTAAACAGCGCAGCGCATAAATACTAAGACGTTATAAGCCATAAGGAAGTTGGATGAATAAATCGACATTAGGGAAACTAGATGTCTTAAGTGTTTTTATTACTTGGGCGATACTAATTTCACTTTTGAGCACTTTGGCATATTTAAAGATTTTTGCTGATCCAAACTCAAGTGCTGCAATTCTTGTATATTTGTTTGGAGCTTTCTTTATTGCTGCATTATGTCACGCAATATTGGCGTATTTTAATCGCTGCCCTCATTGCAGTAAATGTTTAACTATTCAAGGTTTTAAACCTCCTCATCCTGCTTCAAGTGGCAGTAGGGATAAAGTAGTGTGGCATTGGTTTTCAGGTTCAATTGTATGTATTCATTGCGGGCAAAAGGTTGATACAAATGGCCTATAACAAGTTGCTTAATTTCGTTCCGGCCACAACAAGTATGGCCTCACTGGACTGCCTTTGCTGCGCTGCGGCAGCCAATTAGCAAAGCCTTAGGAGTCTTGAGTAACATGGAAATTGAAGGAAGAAAATATACCCTTGTTGTTACAAGCGCTAACGACTTCGATACACTTAGCTTGGAATGCACACTCGATAACGAATTAATAATCGAAGCAGAGCTAGTCAGTTATAAGGAAAAACAGGCAAAAATCCACTTCCATAAAAGTGGGCTTTCGCTAAAGGTGGTTGAGGCGTTCATCAATGAGGTCAATAAAGAGCTAATTCATGGCGGACAGAAAAACTCCTAACAAGTTGCTTAATTTCATTCCGGCCACAAACAGCGTGGCCTCCACTGGACTGCCTACGTTACGCTGGCAGCCAATTAGCAAAGCGTTAGTTTCTTACAATTAGGATTGCGTATGATTTTTAATTCAGGGCCATGTGTTTTAGAATCAGAAAAAGAGCGGAACCTCTATACAAAGTTTTTTGCTGGTTATTTTTTTAATGAATTTATTGATGGATACGACGAGCGTGTAGTGTGGATAAATAGCTACCTATCAAAAAAATTAAATAAAACAGTGTCCTTGCAGTCTCCTTCAATCAGTTTTGATAATCATGCTTATTTACTCGATATCGACTCTGACAGAGGGGAATTTGCGGATATTTTACTTCATGACCCAGTATCAAAGACAATGATCGCAATTGAAGCGAAATACCTAACTAATTGGTCTATAGATAAAGATATTAAGAGTAATCTTAAAAGAATTAACGCTATTAGAGAAAGGTATTATAAATATACATTACACTTTTGCCTTTTAGTAAGTTCCACTAAATGGAAGTCAGCCATAAAAATGAAAAAGCACGAGAGTAGTAGTTACGCCTGTTTTATTAAGGACTTCAAAGATGATGTTGGCGTATTGTTTTGGGAAGATCTTGTTGAATATTGTGATTCAAAAACCGTTAAAAAATATATGGAATATAGGCTCAGTTTAGTTAATGCACCTGCTTCCCAAAGGTATGCAAATATCCAAAACTAATCGGGTAGCCGGAGGTATCTAGCCTCCAGCCCCCACACCACCCTGCATGCGGCTCCGCACAGGGCTGTTCATTTAGAACGCCTAATTCACTTTCTGGTTAGGATAATGAACTGCAATCCATCCATCTCTCAGTGAACATAAACCTGCTTTCTTGAGATACTCATTACTCAGCGCTTGCTGTATCCCTGGTGTTTTCGAGCTTCGCCACGGCCCTTTGCTTGTAATTCCACAAGCAACGGCCGCTTGGATCTTGACGCCACGTTTGAGTAAGTTTTGTACCTTAGTCCGTGGCTTTCGCCATAGACGCCAGTAGCACATACGTACTCGACGACGGATCCAGTGGTCTAAATCGACACACTCTTGGTAAGCGTTGGCTATGCCAAAGTAGTTGATCCAGCCTTGCATGTATTGCCGCACTTTAAACAATTGATAGCTCATGCTCACGCCCCAATTACGGTTTGTCAGTCGTCTTAACTTTTGTTTGAAGATGTGCAGTGTATTGACATGCCACTGGATCTTTCCGCGGTTAAAGGTAAACCCTAGGAACTTGCTTTGGCCTACCTTAACTACTTGGCTTTTCTGTTCGTTAACTACCAGTTTTAGCTTAGTGGCAAGATAGCGAGTAATACTCTTGAGGACACGTTCGCCCGCTCGTTGAGACTTGACCAAGATGATAAAGTCATCCGCGTAGCGGGCGAAGTGATGCCCTCTGTTTTCCAGCTCTTTATCCAGACTATCCAACATGATGTTTGATAGTAATGGTGAGAGTGGGCCGCCCTGAGGTACGCCTTCGAAGCTTGCTTCAAATTGGTCGTTGATCATCACGCCTGCACGCAGGTATTTACCAATAAGCGCCAGCAGACGCTTATCCTGTACCTTGATCCTTAACTGAGTCATTAAGAGATCATGATTTACTCGATCAAAGAACTTGGACAGATCAACATCGACGGCAAATTTGCGTTTATGTTTGATGATATCCTGACTTGCAAGACCGCTTGTTTGGCATTCCTATTCGGTCTAAAGCCGAAGCTATTAGCCGAGAAGGAAGGGTCAAACAACGGCGTGAGAATTTGAGCAATTGATTGCTGTATCACACAATCAATGACGTTAGGGATACCCAGTTTGCGTTTACCGCCATCGGGTTTGTCGATCTCTACGCGTCTGACTGCTGAGGGTTGATATTCACCTAACTCAAGTTGAGAATTACACTGTTGCCAACCGCCTTACTGCACTCAAAGCGGGAAGGCTTCGATGGTCATGCCATCGATACCAGCCGCGCCATTATTGGCTTTAACCTGACGCCAAGCTCGGTGTAGATTCTCAGGCTGAAGCAGTTGTTGGAATAAATCGCTGTTGAAGGCTGGTTGCTCATTTACGGTGGCTATTAGATCACGTGGTTTCGTCGTCTTGTCCCCTTACTTAGTGGGGGAGGCCCTGCCAACTCACCTCTAGCCTACGCCTCATATGATGTTCTTGTTCATCAGCTCGCAAATTTGCTAGCGGCTTCCTTCAAACCAATCATCAATGATAAGCCCTTGCCATTCGCTAGTAGTTAACGTTTAATAACAGCATGTTATTGAACGGTGACCTTCCTACAGAGGACTTTCACCTCATTAGTTCATGCCCATGCTGGGCGTACACAAACGCCAGCATATGGTTCACTTATTAGAGGGCGTTATATGCCTAGCTCCCTGATATGGTACTATTCAATGGTACCATTAGTTAGTGAATCGAAAGCACCAAAAGACACTGGAGCATTTTTATCTTCGCCCTACCAGCGGCACTGCACCCTGGAAGGACATCGAAGCTTTGTTTAAAGCATTAGGTGCAGACGTTTCCGAAAGAGCAGGCTCTCGAGTCGCAGTTGTGCTGTTTGATGAAGTACGAGTATTTCATCGGCCCCACCCATCTCCGAATACGGATAAAGGAGCAATTACCAGTATTCGGAAATGGCTAGAAGAGAACGAGGTGAAACCATGAACATAATGGTGGTTGACGGTTATAAGGCCAAAATTGAATATGACCCTGAACTCGATCAGTTTCGAGGAGAGATTCTTGGACTTAATGGAAGTGCAGATTTTTACGGCACAAATCCTGCGGGTCTTCGTCGGGAATTCAAAAACTCACTCAAAGTATTCCTTGAAGTATGTAAAGAAAAGGGAATCAAACCAAGCAAGGAGTTTTCTGGAAAATTTAATCTTCGCATACCGCCGCATTTACATGCTGAAGTAGCTGCACGAGCTTCTGCTGAGGACAAAAGTATCAATCAATGGATTTCTGAAGTGCTCAGAAATTCTGTAAGTGAGTAGCTTGGCATATAACAAGGTGGGGCAATATGCTCGCTTCGCTCGCGGGGCGCACCTGCCCACGGCGTTATGCAACTCAGGTAAATTTAGGGGCTCAATCTTTTGGGATTTCTCCGGCCATTCGTTTTGTGTTGTCGGCAAATGAGCTTTTTTACCCTCAAATTCTTGGTTAACTCAAACCGTAAAACAGGCAAATTTCTTTGTTTGCCTCAATCAGTTTTAGCGTTGGCGCGTTGTCAGTTTGGCTGGCGCAAAGTGTGGAAATGGCAAGTTAATCGAGCATTTCTCACTTGCTGAATTTTTCGCCAGTTGAACTTGTTTGTTCCAAAAGCTTGGTTTGTTGTTGAAAGGTGGGCTTTGTTTTGGCTGCTTATTTATCACGGCTCTTATTTGGGTTGATTCTTGAATCACTCAACCATTGCAATTGTGGTTTTCGGTCGTGTAAAGTCCATTTATCTCATTGAATTTGCATAACTAACGCTTCAAGAGGGACTGTCAACGCGTAGCGTTTCCAGTCCCATTGATGTGGTTTACTCTATATCATCATCGACTTTACTAGCAAGGTAGGTAGGCCCTTATTCAAGAGCCCATTTTGAGCGTATCAGTAGATTTGACTGAATAACTTAATTTTCTGACCAAACTCGTTGAGGGACAGGCGCTTACTGTTACCGCTCCCCACTAAAATGTAGAAGGTATTGTTCGTTTCAAAGATGCAGTTATGGTGAGTATGGATAACCATTGTGGTTCTGACCCATCCACCACTGGGGAAACGGCCTTGGCCATCTTCAATTATGTGATTCGCCAGTACCAGCTCTTTAATAGGGTGAGTGCCAGGGGTGCCTTGTGGGACATCAATAATCCAAATGATCCACTCTGAAACGACGCACCAAGCTTTGAATGGTTGGATTGACTTACAATGCAATTTCATTTGTTCAATATCATCCATTCGACAACCATATGCGGTAGGGATGCCTTCAAGAGAGAACAGTTCTGCTGTTATTTCAGCTTGTTGAGCCAGTTTTTCTGTCATGGGTTGCTCCTTAAATATTAAAGGCGCAAGTGCGTTTAAGCAGCTGATTTACGCTATAAACCGGACTGCATATCACGAACATTGCAACAACCCAATTTTAGTTTAGATGTTCAATACGATTCTGCCAGTAGACATAATTAAAATTAACTTACATAAATGACTCTCTCTTCAGTACAAGACTGTCCATCATCAATTTTTCACTGTGTTATTCGAGACCCATTTTGAAGGTAATTAGCTTGCCATTTTTTAGCCGTTAACATTTAATAACATCAGCTTAATGAAGGAGGTCTTGCGTAAATATATTTTGACTTCGATCGTTAATGCTCAGTTTCGGTATAGGCATGCTAAATCTGTTTGGAGTAGCTGCATTGATGCGTTTTTCTTTGCGCGACTGCAGCTTGGCATTCAAGCACTGTTGGTTAGGTTAGGGGCAAAGGAGCTGCAATGAAATATCTCGTGATACTGTTCGCCATTGGTTTGAGTGCATGCGCATCCAAACCAAACTTTCCTCAAGCCGGTATTGGGCAGACCTATGAGATTCTTGGGGCAACAATAAGTTCACCCAATGAGCCTAACTGGTACTTGATGCAACATGACCAAATGGGCATTTTCTTTGGCAAAGAAATGACGTCTAAAACAGATAGTCTGATTGCAAATGCATGGG